>JAQUNE010000078.1 GCA_028717765.1 Candidatus Omnitrophota bacterium
CTGTCCTGTAGCTCCACCCGGGCCAGCAGGTAAACCCTTGGCAAAAGGCTTCACACCTAACTCTGTCTTTGGGTCAATGATCGGATGTAAAAGCTCATCTAACTGCGCGGGAGTCACGCGCATCACTGCAATCTCTTTAGTAATAAATTTCTCTTTTAACATATCGACTGCCATACGCACTGCAGCTGGGCCATTACGCTTGCCTACGCGGCACTGCAGCATAAATAAACGCCCTTTTTCGATGGTAAATTCGATATCCTGCATATCGTGGTAATGCTTTTCCAGGCGATTCTGGATATCAAAGAGTTCTTTATAAATCTTGGGCATGCCTTTTTCCAAAGTCATCATCGATTTATTCTGCCCTGATTTGGAATATTCATTGATCGGAGCTGGCGTACGGATACCGGCAACCACGTCTTCGCCTTGCGCGTTGATCAGGTATTCGCCGTAGAATTCATTTTCTCCGTTACCGGGATTACGCGTAAAAGCTACACCAGTAGCTGAATCATCGCCCATATTTCCGAAAACCATGGTCTGCACATTTACTGCTGTGCCCCATTCATCCGGAATACCCTCTATCCTGCGGTAGCTGATCGCGCGCTTGCCGTTCCAAGAAGAAAATACAGCGCCAATCCCGCCCCATAACTGCTCATAAGGGTCATCAGGGAATTGTTTCTGCAGCACTTCTTTGATCTTGGCTTTAAACGCGGCACAAAGTTTTTTTAAATCATCAACAGTCAGATCCGTATCTGATTTATAGCCTTTTTCCTGCTTGACCTTGGCCATAATTTTCTCTAACTGTTTACGGATACCTTCTTCATCTTTTGGCTCAATACCTGCGGCTTTTTCCATCACTACGTCAGAGTACATCATAATTAAACGCCGATAGGCATCATAAACAAAACGGCTATTGCCGCCGCTTTGCTTAACTAAGCCGGGAATAGTTTTCTCGGTTAAACCGACATTGAGTACTGTTTCCATCATTCCGGGCATGGATTTTCTCGCACCTGAACGCACGGAAACTAAAAGCGGATTAACGGAATCGCCAAATTTCCTACCCATTAATTTCTCCACCATCTCCAAGGCCTTCTGGACTTCTTCCTTAAGCACCTTTGGATAGGTCTTCTTGTTCTCGTAATAATAGGTACAGACCTCTGTAGTAATCGAAAAACCCGGAGGAACCGGAAGCTTAAGATCCTTGTGCCCTGCCATTTCCGCGAGGTTTGCTCCCTTTCCACCGAGGAGATTTTTCATGCTTTCATTACCGTCTGCCTTACCACCGCCAAAGCTGTAAACGTACTTTTTGCTACTCATTGCTTTTAAAACCCTCCCTTTCTAGTTATAACTTGTCCTGCAAATACTCTTTTAACTTATCCACACTGATCCTATCCTGCAACATCGTATCCCTGTGACGGACGGTGACCTGCTTGTCCTCTAACGACTGCACATCCACCGTCACGCAATAAAGTGTCCCTACCTCATCCTGCCGGCGATAGAGCTTGCCGATTGCCGCAGTATCATCATAAACCGCGACCCAGGTTTTTTTCAAATCAACGGCGATTTTCTTTGCCAGCTCAACGATCTCCGGCCGGTTCCTTAAAAGCGGCAACACTGCCACTTTAGTAGGTGCTAATTCTTTATCTAATTTTAAAACTACACGCATGTCTTCTTTGACCTTTTCCTCATAATAAGCATTAGCTAAAAAAGCCAAAACGCTCCGGTCAACACCTCCGGAAGGCTCGATAATATAAGGATAAAAACGCGACTTTGCAGCGTCATCAAAGTAGGTTAAATCTTTACCGCTCGCTTGTGCATGCTGCTTAAGGTCAAAGTCTGTGCGGTTAGCGATTCCTTCCAGTTCTGACCAGCCAAAAGGAAAATTATATTCAATATCCGTGCAGGCCTTGGCATAATGCGCCAACTCATCTTTTTCATGGGGGCGTTTGCGTAAATTTTCTTTTTTCATTCCTAAAGCAAGGTACCACTGGAAACGATAATCTATCCACTCCTCCCAGGCTTTATCTGCCTCTTCGGGACGGACAAAATATTCGATCTCCATCTGCTCAAATTCGCGGGTACGGAAAGTAAAATTCCCCGGGGTAATTTCATTACGAAAAGCCTTGCCGATCTGTGCCAGGCCAAAGGGAAGTTTCGGATGCCTGGAATCTAAAATGTTGAGAAAATTCACAAACATCCCTTGCGCGGTTTCCGGACGAAGATAGATTGCATTGCCCTCTTCCTCTATCGGCCCCTGGTGCGTCTTAAACATCAAATTAAACGGCCGTGCCTCTGTAAGTTCTCCGCCGCATTCCGGGCATTTTTTAGATTCCTTGAGGTCCGTTGCCTTAAAACGCTTTTTGCAATTTTTACAATCACTCTTTAAATCATAAAAATTTTCCACGTGGCCGCTCGCCTGCCAAACTTTTGGATGCATTAAAATCGCAGCATCCATTCCCAGAATATCATTTCTTTGATAAACGCAGGAACGCCACCATGCCCTTTTAAGGTTATTTTTTAACTCAACGCCATAGGGGCCGTAATCCCAAGTATTCGCTAACCCGCCGTAAATTTCGCTTCCCTGAAAGATAAATCCCCGGCGCTTGCATAAAGCAACTATTTTTTCCATTTATAATTTTATTTATACCACGGTTTTGGCTTTTCTGCTTCTAAAGGCATTGAAGAATCTATTGGCCGTTTTTTAAAATGCTGCCCTGTAGCCTCAGCATAGATTGCCGCTGTATCCTGATCAATGATCCCTTCTTCCATGTATTTCTTAATTGATTCGGCCATAGTCTGCATTTTATAAAGGGCATTGGTCTGAATAATCGTAGGGATCTGGATCAGATCATCTTTACGAATTACGCTCTTTATTGCTTCATTGCCAATCATCACCTCAGATGCCAGCACGCGCTCTGTCTTATCCTTGCGCGGGATCAATAATTGAAATATCATCCCTCTGATACAATTGGCCACCTGCGCTAAAACCTGCCTTCTGTTCTCCACAGGGAAAATACTCGCTAACCTATCTATGGCTTGCACAGTACTGGGGGCATGAAAAGAAGCAATTACCAGATACCCTGCTTCTGCCGCGATCAGGGCGGTCTTTACTGTTTCCATGTCTTCCAACTCTCCGACCACAATTACATTCGGGTCCTGCCTAAGGCTACTCTTGATCGCCCGGGAAAAAGAATCTGTATCTAACCCAATCTCCCTTTGCTTAATAATGCTTTTTACATTGGTATGGACATATTCTATCGGCCGCTCGAGGGTAATAATCACTGCCTTTCTTTCATTATTGATCAATTCCACCATTGCTGCCATGGTAGTGGTCTTGCCAGAACCAGTGGGACCAACAACCAAGATCAATCCATCCTTTTGCCTGGCGAGTTCTTTTGTTACTTCAGGGATCCTTAATTCTTCAAAAGAAAAATGTTTCGCGGAGATCAGCCTCAAAGCCACTTCCATAAAACCTCGCTGCTGATGCAGGTTCACCCTGAAGCGGTTGACCGGGTCAAACTGGATACCGAAATCAAGCTCTTTTTCCGCTTCGAATTTATAGATCTGATTATCATCCATGATACTATAAACCAGATTGATGATCTCATCCGCATATAGCGCAGGCAGATCAGTCATCTGTAATTCGCCATTAATCCGTAATATTGGAGGCGTATCCACCACTAAATGTAAATCTGAGGCATTCTTTTCTATTGTCAAACGCAAGAGTTTATTAATATTTAAACGTTCAACCAAATCCAGGATATCTTTACGATCAGACTCTTCTAAGGTGGTAAAAGTAGTACCCCCAATAAAATATGTCCGCGGCTTACTAGCTGCAGTAACCCAGACTATTTTCACCGTAGCATTAATAGACTTATCTTTTCTCGGTAATTTAAATTTTACTTTTAATTCTGTATTCAAGGGGAGGGCCTCATCAATCTCCAGATTTATCCCAATACCCACTCCTTCTGCGCTGATATTTTTAATTACCCCGTTTTTCTTTCTTAGTACTTGGCCGGAGGTGTTTAAAATTTCATATTCCAATGGTATATTCACATAGGCCCGAAAATTCTTCCTTCTGTCAACTAGGCTATGTTCCAACATTTTATCTACCTCCTATTTTGTGCTAAACGATAATGTTATCACAAAACCGGAAAACTTTCTATCGAATTTTAATTATTTATTTTGCCTCTAGGGTTGCCATAATCTCTACCACTTGGCTTAAATTTAAAACCGCTGCTTTATCCTTGATATAAATCTTATAAAAGTTTCCTGCTTGGTCAATAACGTTACAATCGAAATAATTTTCTTTTTTCCCGAGATTATAATTGATAAAGCCCTTTTTATCCATACAGGTAAAACCGATCATCTGCACATTGTTTTGGTCACCCAAATCCGGAATAAAAATGCCTTTCATGATTACAAAAAAGGCGTCAGTTATCCCTTGAATATTATTTAGGTTGGCAAACATGGTACGCTTAAGAAATTCATAATTATTGGTAACCCCTTGGGTTTTAAGCTGCGGGAACAATCCGATAAAAAAATCTCGCTCCTTAAATAATACGTAAATCACCGGGCCAGAGTACCGGCGCAGGCCTTTTTTAAAATATACCTTTTTGATCGTTTCCTGGACCACATTGAAGCCTTTAGGAATAGCCAGGCTCATCTTGGGAAAAGTATGCGGGATAAAATCATTCAATGCCTCTTTTTTATCAGGCTGGCAAAAGACAACTTGCTGGACCGGCATCATACAGAGGATAGGGATCTTACGGCAGCTGCCCACACCGGTTTCAATATAAAATTGCAAAAGTCGCGGGCCGGCAAACTTCACTACAAACAAAACCGCTACTATGAAAGCCAATACTATAGTAATGAATTTACGGAATTTATTTTTCATGGTTTTAGCTTCTTCAACTCTTCTTCTTTGATCGCAAAACTATGCTCCTGATCGGGAAACTTCTCCTGAATAACCTCATTTTTATATTCTTCTATTGCCGCTAAAATGAGCGGAGAAAGATTAGCGTACTTTTTTACAAACTTCGGCGTGTAACGTTCAAAGAGCCCCAAGAGGTCGTGAATTACCAATACCTGGCCGTCACAATTTACTCCGGCACCGATACCAATAGTTGGGACGCGCAGTTTTTTCGTAATTAAAGCGGCTAATTTTTCCGGGACACATTCTAAGACCAGGGCAAAAACTCCTGCTTTTTCCAGGGCCAATGCCTGCTCAATCAATCGCTGGGCAGCTTCCGCGTCTTTTCCTTGTACCTTAAACCCACCGTTTCTTTCGGCGGTTTGCGGGGTCAAACCAATGTGCCCCATTACCGGGATGCCGGCTTTAGCTATACTCTCTGTAACTTCCAGGCATTTCTCAAACCACTCTAATTTTACTGCGCCGCAGCCTGCTTCCTGGATAAAACGCCGGGCATTTTTCAGGGATTCTTCAGGGTTAACTTGGTAAGATTCATAAGGCATATCGCCCACCACCAAGGCATGTTTTACTGCTCGGGTTACGGCTTGCGCATGATAGAGCATTTGTATCATCCCAACTTTGGTTGTAGAATCTAATCCTAAGACCACGTTTGCCAAAGAATCGCCCACCAGGATCATATCAATACCGGCCCTATCAACCAGGCTTGCCATTGGATAGTCATAAGCAGTAAGCATGGTAATCTTACGTTTATTTTTTAATGCTATGATCTGTTGAACTGTAATTTTTTCTTCCATTTTTACCTTCTATCCTTTAAATATTTATCTATCGCCAGCGCAGCTTTTTTGCCCGCTCCCATCGCGGAAATTACCGTATCTGCCCCGGTAATAATATCGCCTCCGGCAAAAACTCCTGCTAAAGAAGTCGTAAAATTTTTATCTACGGCTATAGTGCCGTCCGGATTAGTTTTTAATTGAGTAGTTGCTTTGGATAATAAAGGATTGGGATTCTGGCCGATTGCCACAATCACGGTATCAACATCCAAAACAAAATTAGAGCCGTTTAAAGGAACTGGCCTCCTTCTTCCTGATTCATCAGGCTGGCCCAACTCCATTCTAATACATTCCATAGCTTTTACAAATCCTTTTTCGTTAGCGATGATTTTTATTGGCTGGGCAAGAGTTTGAAAATTTACTCCTTCTTCTTTGGCGTGCTCAACTTCTTCGATGCGCGCGGGCATTTCATTTTCGCTACGCCGGTAAACCAAATAAACTTCTTTTCCCATGCGTAGAGCCGCCCTGGCACAGTCAAGGGCAACATTGCCGCCTCCGATTACCGCGATTTTTTTACCTAAATTTAACGGAGTAGTATATTCCGGAAACTGATAACCCTTCATTAAATTGACCCGGGTCAAAAATTCATTGGCTGAATAGACTCCGGCAAGATTCTCCCCTGGAATGCCTAAAAACTGCGGCAAACCAGCACCCACAGCGATAAAGATCGCCTTAAAACCAGCTGCAAATAATTCTTCTAAAGTATAAGTATTACCGATCAGTGTATCAGTTTTAATTTCTACGCCTAAACTTTTAATATATTCAACTTCATTACGGACAATTTTTTTCGGTAACCTGAATTCAGGGATCCCGTAGACTAATACTCCGCCAGGCAGGTGCAGCGATTCAAAGATTGTCACCTGGTAGCTCATTTTCGCCAGGTCCGCAGCGCAAGTTAAGCCTGCTGGGCCAGAACCTACAACCGCAACTTTAGCCAGTAATTTTTTACTTCTCTCTTCTGGCTTCTGAAGTGAGGCTGCTTCAACATCCGAAGCGTATCTTTCCAGTGCGCCGATGTTAATCGGGATTTTCTTCTTATTCAACACACAGGCTGCTTCGCACTGATTCTCTTGCGGGCAAACCCTTCCGCAGACCGC
>JAQUNE010000079.1 GCA_028717765.1 Candidatus Omnitrophota bacterium
GGGGGGATGGTGAGGAGAAAAAGTATTTTAGGTGTGTTGATGCAGTGTTTCGTTATTTTATGTGTACTGAGTTTACAGTGGGTTTTGTTTGGTTATAGCTTATCTTTTCATCCAGGAAATGGTTTCTGGGGTGGTTTTGGCTGGTTAGGTTTAAAGGGCGTAGGGTTAGAAGCATATCCGGATTACGCTGCGACTATTCCGCATCAGGCTTTTATGATTTTTCAGGCAATGTTTGCGATCATTACCCCGGCTTTAATTATTGGTGCTTTTGCGGAAAGAATGAAATTTTCCGCATTTTTAGTCTTTACGCTGCTTTGGGCAACTTTTGTTTATGACCCGGTTTGCCACTGGGTATGGGGTATGGGCGGATGGTTAAGAAATTTAGGGGCACTTGATTTTGCCGGAGGAACAGTGGTGCATATTAATGCCGGGATTGCTGCTTTGGTTACGGCTATAGTAATTGGCAAGAGGAAAAATCTGGATCATAATGCTCCTGCACCGCATAATTTGCCATTCATTGTTTTAGGTACGGCTCTACTTTGGTTTGGCTGGTTTGGCTTTAATGCCGGCAGCGCTTTAGCTGCTAATGGATTGGCAGTGAATGCTTTTGTGGTAACTAATACTGCAGCAGCAGCCGCGGGTTTAAGCTGGGCATTGATCGAATGGATCCATAACGGAAAGCCGACGATGTTTGGCGCTGCTTCCGGCGCTGTAGCCGGGTTAGTAGCAATTACGCCGGCAGCAGGTTTTGTCAGTGTCGTCCCTGCGATAGCCATTGGTATTTTAGTGAGTGTATTTTGTTTTATTGCAGTAAGCCTGATTAAGCCAAAATTAGGTTATGACGATTCTTTGGATGCTTTTGGTGTGCATTGCGTGGGTGGAATTTGGGGCGCTCTTGCCACCGGATTGTTTGCTTCCAAAGCAGTGAATACTGCAGGAAATAACGGATTATTTTTCGGTAATCCTAAACAGTTTTTGGTTCAGCTTTCTGCGGTTGCCGTGACATTGATTTATTCTTTTATCGTTACCTTTGTGATTTATAAACTGGTAGATTTTATTTTTGGTATGCGCGTCAGTGAAAAAGAAGAGCTTATTGGCCTTGATCTGACACAGCATCGCGAAAGAGCATATACAATTTTAGAATAGGGGGTCGAGAATGAAATTAATCATTGCGATCATCCAGCCTTATAAGCTGGAAGAAGTAAAAGAAGAACTTTACAAAGTTAATGTCAACTTGATTACCGTAAGCGAGGTCTTAGGGCACGGCCGCCAGAAGGGTGTTACGGAAGTCTACCGTGGTGCAAAGGAAACCGGCAATCTTCTTAGGAAGGTCCGTTTGGAAATCGCCGTGAATGATAATTTTGTTGAACCTACAATCAATGCCATCGTTAAGGGTGCAAAGAGCGGCCAGACCGGGGATGGAAAGATCTTTGTTCTGGATTTAAAGGAGTGTATCCGTATCCGCACAGAAGAAAGAGGCTCTTTGGCGATCGGATAGTATAATTATAGTTACCAAAGGCGATTGTTTTATACTTGTATGTTCAGGAATGTGAAATTTTGCACATTGTAGTGCTTAGTTAAATAAAACGCAATGCAGGCGTTCATGGCAAAAAGATTTCTTTGCCGTGAACGCTTTTTATTTATTCTATTTTTGCACAGTTGGGTAATCAATTGATAGCACCCGGCCATACGGCACCCCGCCATATATGATTGGCGGGTGCGCCGCCTGCTGCGGCGATAGGCCGGTTTAACGCAGAAGCGTATCCTCGCCCTTCCGATAGGGCGAGGGAGTGCATCTCTATGCTAAGGGGGGTCTATGATTAATGGGGCGGATACAGTTTTTGTGCTTATGTCGACGGCTTTTGTGATGTTAATGACGCCAGGGTTGGCATTTTTTTACGGTGGCATGGTACGCAAGAAAAATATCTTAAGCGTTTTAATGCAGTGTTTTGTGGTTTTATGCCTTTTAAGCGTACACTGGATGCTTTTTGGCTACAGCCTTGCTTTTGCTCCCGGTAAAGGGTTTTGGGGCGGCTTAAGCTGGGCTGGATTAAACGGAGTGGGAGCGTTACCTTATGCGCCATATTCCGCAACCATACCGCACCAGGCTTTTATGATTTTTCAGCTGATGTTTGCGGTGATTACTCCGGCTTTGATTATCGGAGCATTTGCCGAAAGGATGAAGTTTAGTGCATTTTTAGTTTTTAGCCTGCTCTGGGCGACTTTTGTTTACGACCCGCTTGCACATTGGGTTTGGGGAGAAGGCGGGTGGCTCAAAAACTTAGGCGTGCTTGATTTTGCCGGCGGGATTGTCGTGCATACCAGCGCAGGGATCGCGGCTTTAGTAACTGCTTTAATTATAGGGAAAAGAAAGAATCTTGATAGTAATATTCCCGCTCCGCATAACCTGCCTTTTGTTGCCTTGGGTACAGCGTTATTATGGTTTGGTTGGTTTGGCTTTAATGCCGGCAGCGCCTTAGCGGCAAATGCCGTGGCAGTGAATGCTTTTGTGGTAACTAATGCTGCTGCCGCAGCAGCAGGTTTAACTTGGGCCTTGCTGGAATGGATTCGTAATGGCAAGCCTACTGTATTTGGCACGGTCACCGGTTCGATTGCTGGGCTGGCAACAGTAACTCCTGCGTCTGGATTTGTCAGTCCCGCTTCAGCTTTAATTATCGGTATGCTGGCAAGCATAATTTGTTTTATTGGAGTAGCGGTGATTAAACCAAAATTTGGTTACGATGATTCTTTGGATGCCTTTGGCGTGCATGGTTTAGGCGGGATCCTGGGAACTTTAGCAACCGGCCTATTTGCTTCTAAAGTTATAAATTCCGCGGGAGCAGACGGCTTATTTTTCGGCAATCCGAAACAATTTTTGATTCAGCTATTTGCTGTTTTAGTAACAATAGTTTACACCTTTATCTGTACTTTTGTTATTTATAAATTTGTCGATATTTTCTTTAAGATCCGCGTTACTGAAAAAGAAGAGTTGATGGGATTGGACCTTACTCAGCATCGGGAACGCGCTTACACGGTCTTAGAATAGAGAGGGAGGGTGGTTATGAAATTAATTATTGCTATTATTCAGCCTTTTAAGTTAGAAGAAGTAAAGGAAGAACTATATAAGGTCGAAGTCAACCTGATTACGGTAAGCGAGGTATTGGGGCATGGTCGCCAAAAAGGAGTGACTGAAGTTTACCGCGGAGCAAAAGAAACCGGCAATCTTCTTAGGAAGGTCCGCCTGGAAATTGCGGTAAATGACAATTTCCTCGAGCCGACAATCAAAGCTATTATTAAAGGTGCAAAAACCGGCGAGACCGGCGACGGAAAGATCTTTGTGCTGGATTTAAAGGAGTGTGTACGTATCCGCACAGAAGAACGCGGTTCTCTGGCAATTGGTTAATTAAATTTTTGTTTGCTTCGCCGCTTATTTAGCGATAAAATATATCGTTAAGTAAGCGGTATTTTTTTAAAGAGGAGAAAATGCGTATATATATTCTTTTATTCCAATGCCAGGACCAGAAAGGGATTGTGGCAAAGATCTCGGATTTTATTTTTCGCCACAATGGCAATATTATTACCGCGGATCAACATACTACTGACCCGCAGGGTGGATACTTTTTTATGCGTGTTGAATTTATGATTGATGATCATGCTGATAAAACCGTTCTAGATAATGATTTTAGTGCTGTGGCAAAAGAGTTTAATGCCGAATGGAAGATTTATGATAAAAATGAGCGTTTGCGTATGGGGATTTGTGTTTCAAAGCCCGGGCATTGCCTGGCGGAAATCCTTTATCTTTGGAAAACTCAGGAACTAGCTGTAGATATTCCGTTTGTGGTAAGTAATTTTTTAGAGCATCGGCAGCTTGTTGAGCAATATAAGGTGCCTTTCCATTTTCTTGCCGCAAAAAAAGATGAACGCAAAGAAGCGGATTTGCTCCAGCTAGCTGCAGAGAGGTCCGATTTTTTGGTTTTGGCGCGGTATATGTTAGTACTTTCCGGAGGATTTCTACAAAACTACGGAAAAGATATCATTAATATTCATCACGGATTTCTGCCTTCTTTTAAAGGAGCGCAGCCTTATCATCAGGCTCTACAAGAGGGAGTAAAAATTATCGGCGCTACAGCGCATTTTGTCACTGATAAGCTCGATGTCGGGCCGATTATTTCTCAGGCAGTTCAAGCCGTGTCGCACAAGGATGATTTAGATGATTTGGTGCGTAAAGGAAAAAATTTGGAAAAACGCGCGTTAACAGAGGCAATCAGCGCGTATATAGATTACCGTGTAATCAAGCATAATTATAAAACTATAGTATTCTAAAAAGAGAGGAAGAGTGTGGTATGCAAAAGTTAGTGCTTCTGCGCCATGGTGAAAGCATCTGGAACAAAGAAAACCGTTTTACCGGATGGACAGATATTGACCTTTCAGAAAAAGGAAGAGAAGAGGCGAAAAAATCCGGGGAGCTTTTAAAAAAAGAAGGGTTTTGTTTCGATTTGGCTTATACCTCGGTTTTAAAAAGGGCGATCAGAACCCTTTGGATTGTGATGGATGAAATGGACCTGATGTGGATACCGGTTTTTCGCAGCTGGCGGCTAAATGAAAAACATTACGGCACACTTCAGGGGTTAAATAAAGCAGAGACCGCTGCTAAGTATGGAGAAGAGCAGGTTTTAATCTGGAGAAGAAGTTATGATGTGCAACCTCCGGCATTAACTAAAGATGATCTCAGGCATCCGGGTAATGACCCGCGCTATAAAGATTTAGATCCGAAAGATATTCCTGCCACTGAATGCCTTAAGGATACAGTAGAAAGGTTCTTGCCTTATTGGCATCAAACTTTGGCTCCGGCGGTTAAATCCGGGAAAAAAGTGATTATTGCCGCTCATGGCAATAGTTTAAGGGCGCTAGTAAAATATCTGGATAATATTTCCGATGAAGCGATTCTTAAGTTAAATATTCCTACCGGCATTCCCTTGGTCTATGAGTTGGATGACGCCTTAAAACCGATAAAAAATTATTATTTAGGCGACCCCGAAGAAGTGAAAAAAGCCATGGAAAAAGTAGCAAGCCAGGGTAAAGCAAAAAAATAAACGAGAAACAAATGTTTCCGAAGATAATTGTTATTGGTTGGTTTTTATTTTTAAATCTTTCTTTAGCCTTTGCTTCTTCTCCTACCCCTTTGAAAGTACTTGAGGAAAATCCTCCACAGATACCTCCCCCTCACGGTTGGCTGGAAATTATCCAGAAAACCAGAGACGATCTCTCGCAAAAATATGGCATTACTTTTGCCTCGCTTTTGAATTATACGCAGCAGGTGGTTCTGCATAGTAAACGCGATGAAGGAAATAGCCGCGGTTTCTGGTATTATAATCTTGAGGTTGACCAAAGACTTTGGCAAGGCGCCAATTTAATTACCGAGTTTGAAGTAGATAAAAATAAAGGTGTAGACAAATTTTTTCCCACCTTTTCACTTTTCAGCAATAACACTAGCGAAAATACCAGCCTCTATATCCCAACTTTATATTTGGAGAATAAATTTTACAAAGATAAGATTTATTTAGCTGCAGGAAAGCTTGATATCTCCAACTGGTTTGATTGTAATGAAGCGGCTTGTTCCGCAGATACTCAATTTCAGTCCAATGCCTTGGTGAATAATTTAACCATACCTTTTCCGGCAAAGGGAATGGGTATTACAGCAGGTGTGCAGCCATGGGAGTGGTTCTATTTTCGAACCGGAGCTGCAACTGCCAGAGCAAGCTCTACAAAAGTGGGCTTAAGCGATGCTTTTAACTCTACACTTTTTTTGAATGAGTTTGGGATTAGCCCAAAGATTAAAGAATTAAAAGGAAATTACCGCTTTACCTTTTGGGTGAATCACGAAAAGGTCAATTTAATTGATGAATCTGAAGAGAAAGAAAATGATTCCGGTTTTGCTTTAAGCTTTGATCAGCAGGTTACCAAGCGTTTCACTTTATTTGCGCGCTACGGATTTGCCAACCAAAAAGTAAGGGATATTGCGAATTTCTGGTCTTTTGGCGGGCAGCTGGTTACTCCTTTCGGAGCCCGCAAAAAAGATTATTGTGGCCTAGCTGCAGCACAGTCTTTAATGGGCAACGATTATCGGGATTTTTATGGGCCGCAGACTGCGCCTTCGGAAACCATGTGTGAGGCCTATTATTGTTGGGTCTTTAATGATTATGTAATGCTTACCCCTAATCTGCAGGCAGTGATTAATCCGAATGCCGATAAAGAAGCGGACAATATCATGGTTTTTGGGGTACGGTTTTTAGCAAACTTTTAAGTTAAAATAAGGTTACCAAAGGTGAGGTTTTTTTACTTGTATATATAGAAAGCTTAAAAGTTAGGCACATTGTAGTGCGAAAATAGGCAAATTAAAAATAGAACAAAGGGTGTTCTTTTTAAAAGGACACCCTTTTTTTCTTTAAAAGGAGGATTAAAAATGCCAAGGAAAAAAACAAAATCAGCAGTAACCGAAGTAAAAACCAAAAATCCCTTAGTAAATGGGGGGTTTGATGAGACTGCTGCGCGCGATGTGATGAAAATGGTCAAGGACAAGAATATCAAGATTATTGATCTAAAATTTAATGACCTACCTGGTCTTTGGCAGCACTTTTCCATCCCTGCTACAGAGCTCAAAGAGATGGATGATATTACTCGCTCGATCTGGGTAGATGGGATTGGTTTTGATGGTTCTTCTATCCGAGGTTTTCAGAAAATTCAAGAGTCGGATATGATTATGATCCCCGATCCTTCGAGCGCAGTGATCGATCCGGTTTGCGAAGTGCCGAATTTAAGCTTAATCTGCGTTATCTATGATCCCTTATCCCGT
>JAQUNE010000080.1 GCA_028717765.1 Candidatus Omnitrophota bacterium
GGTTGAAATACCGGTTATTATTTAAAACAATTATTTAAAAGGGAATCATTAAGAATTGCCATAGGAAATGAGTTATGCGATGCGTATAAAGAAAAATACGGCTTGTAATTCGTTCATTTTCAAAATTGCCCAGAAAGCGAATTGTGGATACGAAATGGAAAAAACAGCTGGGAGTATAGAGACAGCCCGCGGTTAATTTTTACAGGCGCAATATATAATCCGGGAAATTTACAGACATTATTACAGCTATCTCAAGCAATAGGCAAGCTTAATCGTAAAGGAGTTAATCTAAAATTAGATATTTATACCACAGCCGATAACCTTGCGCTATATAAAGAAATGTTTACTTCAGAGAAAGATACAGAATTTCTTTTACTCTTTCCTGATCAAGAAAAAATGGCAAAGCTTTATGGAGGCGCAGATATATTATTGCTCGTATTAGGATTCGGAAAGGTTGATAGTATTGGGGAGAAATATTCTATGCCTACAAAGCTGCCGGCTTATATGCTTTCCGGAACCCCGATTATGGCCTGTGCTCCTGCAGGTTCTGCTTTGGCAAAGTTCATAAAAAATAAAAATGTGGGTTTTTTGATTTCAAAAGTAGGAAATATCGACGAATTAGCCGAAGATATCAACAGAATTTGCCACGATCAGGCTGTTTGTAAAGAAGTCGGAATAAATGCCAGGGCTGTTGCTTTAAGAGAGTTTTCTGCCGAGGTGGTTAGGCCAAGATTTGAGGAAGCATTATTATCGATCAGATAGGGGATTTATGCGGCTTTTAGTATATGGTGACATAGGGGGAAGTGGGGGGTATACCCAATATTGCCGAGGGGTATTTGGTAGTGGAGTTATTCCAGGAGATTTTGAGGTTTATTTTGTTTGTTCTGAGGACTTTTATCATAAAGTTAAGCCCCTTGATGGAAATATAAAGGTTATTACGCACACATGGTTATCTAGTAAGTCTTTTTTGAAACGCTATCTTTGGCATTTATATATTTATCCAAAGATCGTTAGACAGATTAAGCCTGATATAGAGTTTTATCCTGGTGGTAAATTACGTGTTTATTTGCGTAAAGCCATTACGGTTGCCTTGTCTGCTAATTTGCTTTTATTTGATGAGGGAGAATTAAATAGGTATAAGGGGACTGTGGCGTACAAAAACCTTTTGGGGTATCGCAGTAGTTATGTAGAATATTTAAAAAATAGCTCGGCGGTTATTTTTATGTCAGATTATTCCCGTAAGTTAATAATGAATCAATTGCGAAAAACAGTCTTAAGTGCTGTTATTCCAAGCGGTTTTAATCCAGATTCTGATATTCTGGGGCCGCGTTCCTATGAATTAAGTAAAATAGTAAATATGCTGTATGTTAGTACGATAATGTTTTATAAGCATCAGTCGGAAGTGGTGCGTGCTTTAAAAATAGTCAGGGATAAAAGCGGTTTGGATGTACGGCTAGCACTTATAGGCCAGGCCGCACGATTGGAATTAAACTTACTTAAAGAACTGATCCGTTCTGAAGGTTTAGAAGGTTATGTAGACATTAGAAAAGAAGTAAAGCACGAAGATTTATTGCAAGAATATAAAAGGGCCGATTTATTTATTTTCGCTTCTTCCTGTGAGGCCGGTAGTGTGACTTTAGTGGAGTCGATGGGCGCGGGGCTTCCTATTGCTTGCTCAGATAGGTCTGGCTTATCTGAGCAATTAAAGGACGCGGGTACATATTTTGATCCGGAAAAGCCATCTTCTATAGCGGATGCATTGTTGAGCCTTATCTCTAGTAAGGAAAAAAGGCAAATATGCGGGCAAAAAGCAAACAAATATAGCCAAGAGTATACTTGGAAACGTGGTGCGGAAAAAACATTTGATTTTATCCGCAGTGTATACGAAAACAGAAAATGACTGACAAAAAATTCCCGAGAGTGTTAATAATAGCAAAGAACCGCATTAATCAAACAGACGGCCCAAGCGCAGCCTTACGCAATTGGTTTTATGAGTGGCCAAAAGAAAATTTAGCGCAGATATATTCATACCAGGGCGTTATTACTGAGGAGTTTTGCGGGCGTAATTATTTATTTGGAGGCCATGATAAAATGTTCGGCTGGTTCTTTGATCGTCTTAAATATTCTAAGCTTGGCATTAATATCGAATCAAAAAAAAATAATTTTTTGATAGAATCGGGTATTTGGGAATTAATTTTCTTCCCCCGGATTTCTAAGGAATTGGCTCAATGGGTAAGAGAGTTTTCTCCCGAAATAATATATACGCAGGGATGGGATATTGCTTTTATCAAATTGCCTTTGAAGTTACAAAAAATATTTAAAATTCCAATTTGCCTGCACATGACTGACGACTGGCCGTCAGCCCTTTATCTAAATAGTAAAATCTCAGCAGTTACAAGATTTGTCCTTCGGCATAATTTTCGACAATTACTCAAGCATTCCAGCGTAAGATTCTCTATATCTGAATTAATGACCCAAGAATATAAGAGTCGCTACCATGTGGATTTTGAGATGATGATGGTTGCCGATGAGACTCAAAGATTTTTTAAAGCAGCGCCAAAAGAGGCAATAAATCCAGCAGTATTCTCTATTATTTATACAGGCGGCTTAGGGGCTGGACGGTGGCAGTCTATTTTAGATTTATATAATGCAATAAAAGACTTGGATCTTAACGGGAAAAAAATTGCCCTAAATCTATTTTCTTTTAGGGTGCCATTAGATATAAAAAATGAACTATTAGGAAAGCCAGGCATTTATTTTTTTGATATGCCTTCTCATGAAGAATTGCCATCCCTATTAAAAAGTGCTGATTTATTGTTTTTGCCGGAGTCATTCGATAAAGAATATTTCTCATTATTGCATCTTTCTATATCTACAAAGGCGCATCTTTACATGATGAGCGAGCGGCCGATATTGGTCTATGGTCCGGCGTATGCCGGTGTAGTAGATTATGCGAAAAAATCAGGCTGGGCCTATGCCGTAGAAAAAAGAGATGAGAATCTTTTAAAAGACGCAGTAATTAAATTATTGGATGATAAGAAAATCTGCGATGGCCTGATAGAGCGAGGGCGTAAGACAGTAGCTACTAATCACGAGGCGGGATTTGTACGGGAAAATTTTCGCGTCAGATTAGTTAAGGCTATAAACGAAAATATTTAATGCATATTGTATTCTGGCAACCTGTATCAGTGATACATAATAAATATATTTGCGCCTTAGCAGAAGTCGCAGGTATAGAGGTGACCTTGATCGCTCAGGAATCGTCCTCAGAAGAACAAAAACGGATAGGGATTGATGTCTTGGAGCCTAGCAAAGTTAAGGTTTTGATCGCCCCTGAGAGAAAAGTTATCCAGAGTATTATAAATTATAAAACAGAGGAGAGTATCCATATTTTTTCCGGGAGAGGGGTATATCCATTAGTTGAATATGCCTTTCGTTTTTGTAAAAATAAATCTTTAAGAATAGGCTGTATCAGTGAAGTTTTTGACGATAAAGGATTAAGAGGACCGATGAGGCTGGTGCGTAGTAAAATAGATGTTCTGATAAATGAAAGATATATAGATTTCATGTTACTGATGGGGGCTCCTGCGATACACTGGTTTCGTAGGGCAGGCTGGCCAATAGATAAGCTTTATCAATTCGGCTATATTATTGACGACAAAGATATGTTAGAAAAAAACAATTCCTTCGGCGAGGGGAACTATGGGGATACCGTTGAATTAATCTTTCTTGGGCAGTGCATAAAAAGAAAAGGATTGGATATTCTTTTAAAGGCGCTGAAGCCTGTATTGGGCCTAAATTGGTTTTTGACAATAGTTGGAGAAGGCTGTGAAAAAGCTAAGCTTTTAAAATTAGCCAATGACCTGGGAATATCGGGAAAAATTAAATTTTCTCAGGGGCTTAGGCATAAAGATGCGATGAGGGTTTTGGCGGGAAAAGACCTCTTAGTGCTTCCTAGTAGGTTTGATGGATGGGGTGCTGTGGTTAATGAGGCACTGATGTTAGGAGTGCCGGTAATCTGTAGCGATAAATGTGGCGCAGCTGATCTCTTAGAAGAAAGTTGGCGTGGAAGCATATTTAAATCTGAATCTATCGCTGGTTTAAGCCGTGCACTTGAATACTGGATAAAAAAGGGCAAGAAAACAAAGGCAGAAACAGAGCGTATAAAAGCATGGTCAGAATGCATAAGCGGTAAACGTGCGGCAGAATATATTCTAAGCGTGATTGACTCTTCTAAAAATTGTTTAGATAAACCTCAGGTGCCTTGGGTTTCACGCGGGGAATTTCGATGAAAATAGCAATATTAAATATTACCGCTGGCGGCATGAGCGACGGGTACAGAAAATATTTATTAAACGTAATACCGCGCTTGGCAAGGCACAAAAAAGTGGAGGCTTTATTTGTCGGTATCCCGGAAACAATAGATTTTTCCATACGCCAAAATAACCTTCATAATATCAGTTGGGTAAAAATAAAACCCTCAGTTTCCTTTAAATATAATTTAACAGTTGACCTGCGAAAAGAATTAAGCGAATTTGCGCCCGATGTAATTTTTATTCCTACAGCCAGGGCAATTGTATCCCAAAATGTTCCGGTAGTTAATATGGTCCAGAACATGTTGCCGCTTTTAAGATATAAAGGAGACATCCCATTGGTTGAGGCCGTAAGGCTAAAGATCGATCGGCTGCTTATAAAAAAAGCTGTGTTTTTATCAACGTATATAATAGCTCCGTCTCTTTTTGTGAAGAATTCTTTAATTAAAGAATGGGCAGTTTTAGAAAATAAGATCGCTGTTGTTTATTTTGGGAGTGAAATGGAAAATAAAAATTGCAGAAGGCCGGCTTTACTGCCTACGGAAATCACAAAAGGGAATTTTTTATTTATGGCTGGACCAATTGAGCCTTATAAGGGGCTGGAGGATATAATTATTGCACTAAAGAATATCAAGGTTCTAAAAAAAGACGTTCCTTATTCGGTGATCGCTGGGGCACACAGAAAATCCATGGATGGTTATGCCGGCAAATTGAAAAAAATGATAGGAAAAAACGGCCTTGATGACAGAATTATCTGGGCAGGGCAGTTAAATGAAGAGGAAATGAACTGGTGTTATGCGAATTGTTCCTTATTTTTGGTCGCCAGTAGAGTAGAGAGTATGTCTTTTATTTCCTTGGAAGCAATGTCCCATGGGTGCTTAATCATTGCCGCGAATAATCCGCCTCTTCCTGAAATTCATGAAGACAGCGCGGTTTATTACCAACCATATTCAGGGAAAGATTTATCAGATAAAATCATAGAAGTTCTTTCCTGGGATTTGCAGAAGCGTAGCGCTATATCAGAAAGGGCTTTAAAGAGGGCATCTGAATTCTCTTGGGATAAAACCATAGACCAGATAATCAGGCAATTTGAAATCGCTGAAGAGATAAAGGCATGAAAATTTTAATTACTTCTCAATGGTATCCGCCAGAGCCAAGTTTTAGGGCGCATGAACTAGCCTGTGCTTTGAATAGAGGGGGCCATAAAGTCACTGTCGTTACGGGATTCCCTAATTATCCAAACGGCCGCATTTATCCAGGATATAGGCTTTCTTGGCGTAAATGGGAAAATCGAGATAGCATAAATATCTTAAGAGTCCCACTCTATCCAAGCCACGATCGTTCTTTATTCAGGCGCTCATTAAATAGCTTAAGTTTTGCAGCCTCAGCTGCATTATTAAGCCCATTATTATGCGAGAAGGCTGATGTCGGCTGGGTTTTTTCTCCTCCGCTTAGCGCAGCTTTGCCTTTATGCTGGATCAAACTTTTACGTAAGATACCATTCGTATATGAAATACAGGATCTGTGGCCGGAAAGCATAATTGCTACGGGTATGAAACCGCCTAAATGGCTTGTGAAAGCAATTAACGTTTTAAATTCTTTTATATATTCTCAAGCAGCGGCTATTATAGTGATTTCAGATGGTTTCAAACGCAACCTTATTGCAAAAGGCGTTCCAGAAGGAAAAATTCAGGTTATTTATAATTGGGTAGACGAAGAATTGTACCATCCCGTATTGGAGGACAATGCATTGGCCGCAAAATATGGGTTAAAAGACCATTTTAATGTAATTTTTTCCGGCAACATAGGACTAGCCCAGGCATTGGATAATGTCTTAGATGCGGCGCAATTACTGCGCGATTTACCAAGGGTGCAGTTTGTATTTATAGGCGATGGTATTGATGCACCGCGTATACGTAATTTAGCAGCAGAAAGAAAAATAACCAATGTCCTTTTTATTGATCACCAGCCTGTAGAAAAAATGCCTTATTTTTATGCATTATCCGACGTGCTGCTGGTTCATTTAAAACGCGATCCACTTTTTGCGATCACCATCCCATCTAAAATAATGTCATATCTGGCATGCGGCAAACCAATCCTTGGTTGTGTTGAAGGCGATGCCGCGCAAATCTTACATTCTGCAAAGGCGGGTTTAACCTGTCTTGGCCAAGATCCGAATGCCCTGGCTGATAGTGTACGTAGGTTTTATGCAATGCCGGCAGAGCAACTTAAAGCTATGGGCCATTCGGGCAGAGAATTTTTTTTAGGGAACTATAAAAAAACATTACTCATAGAACGCTACGAATCTTTATTTAAGGAAATCGTGCAAAGAAAAATGAAAGGCAGAAGAACATGAAAGCTTTGGTTACCGGAGGTGCCGGATTTATAGGTTCTAACATTGTTAAGGTTTTAGTTAATAAGGGGCACAAGGTAGTTGTTTTGGATAATCTTTCTTCGGGATACAAGTGTAATCTTGAGCCATTCCCCAACCTTGTTTTTTTTAAAGGAGATGTACGCGATAAAAATAAAGTTTCTAG
>JAQUNE010000081.1 GCA_028717765.1 Candidatus Omnitrophota bacterium
GGGTAGGCAGAATCGGAGATAACGAATTCGCTATTGTCCTGCCGGAAAAAAATAAAAGGCAGGCGCAGACAATCGCCGAAGAAATCAGGAAAAAGATTGTATTTAGTTTTTCAGAAGAGCAGGATAATAACAAAAAGATTACCTGCAGCGGAGGTGTCAGCGAAAATCCGCTGGATGGCGTGGATGCCGATGAATTAATTTTACGGGCCAAAGACCTGACTAACCAGGCAAAGCAACAGGGGAAAAACCGGATCATGGTTTAAGGGGTCGAAAAATACTATGGCGGCCAGAAGAAATACCAATAAACAATTAGGGGAATTACTTTTGGAGTGGGGCATTATTAATGACCAGCAACTGGAAAAGGGCCTTTCCACCCAGAAAGAAAAGGGCGGCCTGATCGGGGAAGTGCTGGTTGAACTGGGTTTCTGTAAAGAAGAAGATATTGCCCAGGCCCTTACTGCCCAATACGGTTTTCCTTACCTGCCGCTTGGTAATTATGAAATTAACCCGGAAGTAATTGCCCTTATCCCCGGACGGGTTGCCAAACAGTTCCTTCTGATTCCGATTGATAAAATCGGCAATAATCTTACTATAGCAATGTCCAATCCTTTGAATGTGCAGGCAATTGAAGATGTGGAGATGACTACCGGTTGCACAGTCCAGACCTTTGTTTCAACTTCTTCAGACGTAAAAAGAGCGATTCAAAAATATTATAAAGAAAAAGAATAATTGATTCGCGTCTTAGACGATGTTTTCCCTAAAAGACCGGCTCACGGAAATCTTAATTAATAATAAACTGCTTACCCAGGATCAGCTGCACCAGGCCCTGGAGGCCCAGAAAAAAAAGGGCGGCAGGTTAAGCGATATTATTGTTGAGTTAAAATTCATCGAGGAAAAAGACCTGATCTCGGCACTCAGCCAGGGGCTGGGCTTTCCTTTGATTGATTTAAAGCGCTTCAAGGTTGACCCGGAAGTAGTAAAGACCATTCCCATTGACATTGCCCACCATTATCAGATTGTCCCCGTCTCCAGGATGGGCGATACCATCACGCTTGCCATGGCAGACCCATTAAATATTTTTGCTATTGACCATGTGCAGTTGTTTACCGGCTATAAAATCAACCCGATTATTTCTTCCAGCAAGGACATTTCACAGACCATCGAATTATATTACCCTGATGCCACCGGAGGAGTGATTGATAATTTAGTCAGGGAAATGGCGGCAACTTCCATAGAGTTAATTAAGGAAGAAAGAGAGATCCTGCCCAACGACCAGGAACTGGGCCGCTCGAGTTTTGATGCACCGGTAATAAAAATTACCAATATGATTATTCAGGAAGGAGTAAAGAAAAAATCTTCCGATATCCTTATTGAGCCGTTGGAAAAGAAACTAAGGATACGTTTCCGTATTGACGGTATATTACAGGAGCAGACCGCGCCCCCTAAGGCCATGCACTTAATGATCATCTCTAGGATTAAGGTTATGTCGGACCTGGATATTGCCGAACACCGCCTGCCGCAGGATGGCAGGTTTAAAGCGCATCTTTTCGGCAGGGAGATTGATTTCCGTGTGTCTATTCTGCCTTCAAGTTTTGGGGAAAAAGCGGCGATCCGTATTTTGGATAAAACACAGGCAATGTTAGATATTGAAAAGCTGGGGTTTAACGCTGAATTCGTGGCTAAAATGAAAAAATTATCCATAATGCCGCATGGGATGATTTTGGTTTGCGGCCCGACGGGAGCGGGAAAAACCACTACCCTTTATTCCATCTTAAAATTCGTCGATAATCCGGAAAAAAATATTGTTACGGTTGAGGACCCCGTAGAATTTCAGCTCGAAGGCATTAACCAGGTAACCATTAAACCGGAGATTGGGCTTACCTTTGCCGGTGCGTTGCGTTCGATTCTTAGGCAGGACCCAAATGTAATTATGATCGGGGAAATCCGCGATTTTGAAACCGTGGATATTGCTATTAAGAGTGCGCTTACCGGCCACTTAGTGCTTTCTACGCTGCATACTACTACTGCCCAGGGCGCATTGGTGCGTTTGGTAAATATGGGGGTGGAGCCGTTTTTAATTAATTCTTCTTTAATTTGTGTGGTGGCGCAAAGGCTGGTAAGAAAAATCTGCGATCATTGTAAAGAGAAATATACCCTGGATAAGGAAGTGATCCGTAACCTGAAATTAAATGTCAGCCAGACACAATTTTTTAAGGGCCGCGGCTGCCCGCAATGTTTTAATTCCGGGTATAGCGGCAGAGTAGGGATTGCTGAATTGTTGGTTTTAACCCCAAAGCTCAGGGACCTGATTTTGAGCCGCGCGCAGGAAAGCGTGATTAAACAGCAGGCCAGGCAAGAGGGGATGCAAACTTTAAGAGAGGACGGGGTAGCAGCAGCGCTTAAGGGTTTGACTAGCTTAGAAGAAGTAGTGCGCGTGACTGCCCCGGATGAATAATTCATACACGGGCTAAGGGAAAATATTATAGAAATCTTAATTAAAAGTAAACAGCTGAGCAAAGAGCAGCTGGATAAGGCTATTGATATCCAGAAGGATAAACAAGTGCCTTTAAGGAAAATCCTCGTTCAGCAGAAATTAATTACCGAGGATCAGCTTTTATCATTACTTTCCGAGCAGCTTTTTATTCCTACCTTGCACCTGTCAAAATATAAATTTGACCCGGAGATAGTAAACCTGATTCCTGAACGCCTTGCCAAGCAATACTGTATTATTCCTTTGTCGCGCATCGGCAATACCCTGACTGTAGCGATGTCTGACCCTTTAAATATTTTTGCCCTGGATGATCTAAAAACCCTGACCGGGTGCAATATTGATACAGTGTTAAGCGCTGAGACGGAAATATTGCGCATGGTAGATACCCAATATCATCAGGATACCAAAGATATCCAGCAGATCCTGGATGAAAGTTCTCCCGGAGCGCCAGGGGACACGGGAGAAGCGGATACCCAGACAATCAAGCCTGAAGAAATTGAATTATCCAGTGCCATCAAGGAGAGTGAAAAACCGCCGATCATCAAGATCGTAGAATTGATGCTTACTCAGGCTTTGAAAAAAAGGGCCTCTGATATCCATATTGAGCCGGAAGAGGATTGCCTAAGAGTAAGATACCGCATTGACGGGTCTCTTCATGATATTTTGAAACTGCCTAAGAAAAATCAAAACGCAGTCTTGGCAAGGCTTAAAATTATTTCAAATCTTGATATTACGGAAAGCCGTTTGCCGCAGGATGGCAGGTTTAAAGTTAAGTTTGAAAATAAAGAAGTGGATTTTCGTGTTTCCGCTTTGCCAACCACCTATGGCCAGAAATTTGTCCTGCGATTGCTGGATAAGTCAAACCTTTCAATTGGGCTGGAACAACTGGGCTTTTCTGATGAGCCGAAAAAGGTGTTTAAAGACGCAGTGGCCAAGCCTTTTGGAATGATTTTAGTAACCGGCCCGACCGGATCAGGAAAATCCACTACTCTTTATTCGGTATTAAACCAGCTTAATACCCCGGAAAGAAATATTATTACTATTGAAGACCCGGTAGAATATCAGGTTGAGGGGATTACCCAGGTGCAGGTTAAGCCGGATATCGGCCTGGATTTTGCTTCGGGATTGCGTTCTTTGTTAAGGCAGAGCCCGGATGTAATTTTAATCGGAGAGATCAGGGATTCGGAAACCGCGGATATCGCGGTAAAGGCGGCACTCACCGGCCAGATCGTGCTTTCAACATTACACACTAATGACGCAATCTCCAGCATTACCCGCTTGATTGATATGGGTGTTGAGCCGTTTTTAGTGGCTTCCAGCCTGATTATGCTTTGTGCCCAGAGGCTGGCGCGTAAACTTTGTTTGAAGTGCCGGAAACCAGCGACGATCAGCGCGGAATTTTTGGAAAAAATCGGCTTTAAAGAAAAAGCAAAATTCTATACTGCCGAGGGATGCAGTTATTGTAGTAATACGGGATTTTATGGCCGGGTTGCCATCCTGGAAGTAATCATGATTGATGATGAGATCCGCGATTTGGTGATGCGCAGAAAATCCCTGGATGAAATAAAAAAATACGCGGTGGAAAAACGCGGGATGAGGACTTTAAGGGATGACGCCTTTATAAAAGTTAAAGAAGGGCAAACTTCTCTTGATGAAGCTTTAAGGATAACTACTGAAGAATAATTTCAACCCAAGGAGAAAACAGCAATGGCAGATCCGAAGATTTTACTGATTAATAATAATAGCGAGATCACAAATTACCTGAAGGAGAAATTGGCCGCAGAAACAGGTTTTTCGCTTTCCGTAGAAAATAACGGGCCGGCAGCAATCGAAACTTTTAAGATTTTGAGTTTTGACCTGGTAATTATGAAACAGGATATGCCTTATTTTGATGCCTCAGATACAGTCAGCCAGTTGCGCAAGCTTGACCCGGATGTAGTGATCATTGTTTTGTTGGAGAAAGATGACCCGGCTTTAATAAAAAATATCATGCAGTCAGGGGTCTACGATTTTATCAGCCTGCCGATTGATGACAGGAAGCTGGATTTCCTGGTGAAGAAGGGTGTTGACTTGCATACCATGTCTTTAGCCCACCGCAAGCTCCAGCACAGCATTAAAGAGCAGAACCTTTCTTTGCAAAAACAGAATACGCTTTTAGCCAAAAGGATCGAAGATTCGACCAAGAATTTAACCCGGCTTTACGAGGACTTGCGTTCTACGTATATGCGTACCATCCGTGCTTTGGCCCAGGCAATTGATGCCAGGGACCATTATACGCACAGCCATTCGCAGAATGTTGCCAAGTACGCCACACTTATATCGGAAGAGATGCATCTTTCCGCAAAAGATATAGAGTTGATCCGGGAAGCCTGCGAACTGCATGATTTGGGTAAAATCGGCATACAGGATAATATACTGATTAAGCCCGCGGAATTAAATAAAGAAGAGTGGGAATTAATGAAGCGCCATCCTTTAACCGGAGCGCAAATCTTGGAACCGTTGACTTTTCTACACGGCGTGATAGAATTAATCCGTCAGCATCATGAGCATTATGATGGCACCGGGTACCCTGATGGCTTAAAAGGAGACCAGATCTCCTTAGGGGCGAGGATCATCCACCTGGCAGATGCCTATGAAGCAATGACCTCTGCGCGTTCCTATAGAAAGATCCCCCTGACCAAAGAAGCGGCAGTCAGGGAAATAGAAAGAAATAATGGCACGCAGTTTGACCCTAAAGTAGTGGAATGTTTTTTAAAAGTTGTGGATAGAATATGAGTATATACCAATATACGGCTAAAGACAGAAACGGCCAGACCGTAACCGGCACGCTGGAAGTTAACAGCGAAGCTGATGTTGCAGAAGCTTTGCATAAGAAAGAATTAATCATTCTTTCGGTTAAACAAATAAAAAAGCAAGCTGCCCAGTCAACCGGCGGCGGCAAAGTTAAGCTGGATGACCTGGTAATTTTCTCCCGGCAATTAGCCACAATGATTGATGCGGGTATCCCGGTAGTCCAGGCGCTGGGTATTTTAAGCGAACAAATCGAAAATAAAAATCTCCAAGTAGTGGTGGCAAATGCGCGTAAAGATATAGAAGCGGGTTTAAGTTTTTCTGAGGCCCTGGCCAAGCACCCCCTGGTTTTTTCCGACCTTTTTATCAATATGACGCAGGCAGGAGAGGCCTCGGGTATGTTGGATGAAGTACTGGATAGGCTGGCAACCTATCTGGAGAAAACCGCGGCCCTTACCAGGAAAGTGACCTCAAGCCTGATTTATCCTGCAGTAGTAGTGTCTATGTCGATTTTAATTACCGCGGTTTTGTTGCTGAAAGTAGTGCCTACTTTTAAGGGGATCTTTGATATGTTGGGAGGAGAGCTTCCTTTGCCTACCCGGGTTTTAATCGGGATCAGTGAAGTGTTAAAAAACTTCTTTCTGCCTGTAATAGGGCTAATGGTATTTGGCGGTTTTCTCTTTAAGAAATATATCAACACCACCAGAGGCAGGCTGCAATTTGACAGTTCAAAATTAAAAATGCCGATTTTAGGGCCGCTTTTTCGCAAGGTAGCAGTAGCTAAATTTTCCCGGACATTTTCCACCTTGGTAAAGAGTGGCGTTTCCGTATTAAGCGCTCTGGATATTGTCTCCAAGACTGCCGGTAATAAGGTGGTTGAGCAGGCAATCTCTGACTGCCGGACCGCAGTACGCGAAGGCGAAAGAATCTCCCAGCCGCTTGCCAAAAGCGGAGTTTTTCCTCCCATGGTAACCAGGATGATCAGCGTAGGAGAGCAGACCGGACAGCTGGAAAAAATGCTCACTAAAATCGCTGATTTTTACGATGACCAGGTAGATGCCGCAGTTTCCGGCTTAACCAGCATGATTGAACCTTTGGTAATTTCTTTTTTAGGGATTATCATCGGCGGAATCGTGATTTCCTTGTTCCTGCCGATCTTTAAGATTACCCAGCTGATTTCCAAGTAGTAGAGCTGTAACTTGTTTGTTTTATAATACTTTAATTTTATTAAAAAAAATACTTGACAAGAAACAATTATCTGTTATATTTAGTATCCCATCCTTAAAGAAAGGGTAGGCTGTTTAAATCAGTGAAAAGAAGATATAACAGCATTGACAAATTTGGGTAGTTAGTAATACCGACTAGCGGCGTTTTGTAAATTTTTAGCGCCCCGGCAGTTGTCGGGGCGCTTTTGTATTTTTGAGCATTGCTCTTTTGATAATTGGATAGCCAAGCGGGTCCAAGTAGAATCCGTAAGGATTTTATTTAGACCAAGTTTTTTTGAGGTAAACAAAACAAAAAATCATTAGAGCCGTTATCATAATACTTCGATACTAA
>JAQUNE010000082.1 GCA_028717765.1 Candidatus Omnitrophota bacterium
GCGATAAAGGTGTGCTTACCAGTGGATAGATAAAGATAGACCTCTGACCCCATAGGTTCTATAACCTCGCACTTAACTCTTACAATATTCTCTGCGTGGGCATCGGAAACAAATAACTTATCATAGATATCTTCGGAACGTACCCCTAAAATTACCTCACGGCCAATATAGGGTGTCAACTGCTTATTCATATCTTCTACGGTTTTCACAATAATTTTCCCTTCATCAAAAAAGATCCGTCCCTCTTTTTTAAAGAATTTCCCCTGCATAAAATTCATGGGAGGAGAACCGATAAATCCAGCAACGAATTTATTTTTTGGAAAATCGTAGATATTAATCGGGTCCGCTACCTGCTGCAAGATACCGTCTTTTACCACGACAATCCTATCCCCCATGGTCATAGCTTCAGTCTGGTCATGCGTAACATAAATAATCGTGGTTTGCAGCCTAATATGCAATTTATGGATCTCGGTGCGCATCTGTACGCGCAACTTAGCATCAAGATTACTTAGGGGTTCGTCAAATAAGAATACCAGCGGCTTTCTCACAATCGCCCTGCCCAAGGCAACGCGCTGCCTTTCTCCACCGGATAATTCACGCGGCCGACGGTTAAGCAGGCGCTTAATCCCTAAAATTTCCGCAGCCTCGTTTACACGTTGGATAATTTCCGGCTTAGGATAATGCCTTAATTTTAACCCGAATGCCATATTCTCAAAAACAGTCATATGTGGATATAAAGCGTAATTCTGAAAAACCATGGCAATGTCGCGGTCCTTCGCAGGCACGTCATTAACGCGCTTATTGCCAATATAAATATCGCCTTCGGTGATTTCTTCTAATCCGGCAATCATCCTAAGGATCGTGGATTTTCCACATCCTGAAGGCCCGACCAAAACCATAAACTCTTTGTTTTCCACCCCAAGATTAATGTTGTTTACGGCTTTTGCCCCTGCGCTATAGATCTTAGAAACATTTTTTAAACTTACCTGTGCCATTTATTCACTCCTTATAGAAAGATTCACTTATTATAGGATGTTTTTCTCAAATATCAACCCAAATACTCGAGCAGCTTACTTAAAGTTGATTTCATACTTTTGCGATGCGTAATCATATCAATTAGCCCGTGTTCAAGAAGAAATTCTGAACGCTGGAATCCTGAAGGCAGCTTTTGCCTGATTGTTTGTTCGATTACCCGCGGCCCGGTAAAACCGATTAAAGCCCTTGGCTCGGCCACAATCACGTCCCCTAATCCAGCAAAAGAAGCAAATACCCCGGCCATGGTCGGATTCGTCAATACGGAAATAAAAACTAATTTTTTCCGACGGTGATACGCTAATGCTGCAGAGGTCTTCGCCATCTGCATCAGGCTAAACATCCCTTCATACATCCTCGCCCCTCCACCTGATCCGGAAACGATAATTAACGGCAGTCCGGCTTTGGTAGCGCCTTCTATTGCCCGGGTAATTTTTTCTCCCACGACTGACCCCATAGAGCCCATAATAAAACGCGAATCAGTTGTAGCTAGCACAACTTTCTTATTCTCCAGCAAACCTTCCCCGGAAACTACCGCATCTTTTAATCCAGTAACCAGCTGGTCCTGGCTTAATTTATCTTTGTATGTTTTTGGCCCTTTAAAATCTAAAGGATCAACTGAAAGCATCTCTTTGTCGTACTCCACAAATGTATCCTTGTCAATCAAGGTGCCGATCCTTTCGTATGCCCCTAAGACAAAATGATAGTTACATTTCGGACAGACACGTAGATTCTCTTCAAGCGACTTATTATATAGAACCTCTGAGCATGCCTCACACTTAGTCCAGAGGCCGTCAGGAATCTCTTTTTTCTTCAGCCGCACAATTGTATATTTTGGTTTTCCAAATAGTGCCATAGGCTTAAAATTTGTGAATCACTAATCCCGAGAGAACCTTAGGGTAAAAGTACGTTGATTTTGAAGGCATCTTTTCCCCGCCCAAAGCCACGGACATGATCTGTTCCATCTTGACAGGATTTAAGAAAAAGGCTATCGCAGAACTAGATTTATCCGCCCCTTCGATTAGTTCTTCGGCATCATGATTAAATATAACATTCTCTTTATCTTCGATATCCATTCCCATGAGTTTTTTCAAAATGATATAATTAAAAATCGAAACATCCAGCGTGCGATATTCTTTCTGTTTATCATTAATGATTTTATCCAAGATTTTAACATTCTTCAGCCGCAACAGCCAGAATTTTTTCTGCCGGTACATCCCGATTACGTGCTCAGCACTTCCCGCTTTTTGCATCAGGAAAAAGAACCTGGTTTTATCTCTGACTTCTTCCAGGTCAAAAAACTCCCCAAGAGCAAGAGTAAATTTCTCAAAATTAAATCCGGCAAGCGTCTTAACCAGGCGGTTAATCGGCATAATCGTCAAATCCGGAGTATGTGGATTGGTAAAATAAGTAAGGATATAATTGAAGCTTTCTTCGCCGTTAAAATTCTGACTCCTCTTTTTCATTTCATCGCGATAATTGCAGGCTACTTCATAACGATGATGCCCATCAGCGATAAAAATATTTTCATCCTCCATTTTTTCCTGGATCCGCTTTAAGATCGCAGGATCATCAATGCGCCATAATTGATGCGCCACTTTTTCCTGATCTATAATCTCAATAAAAGGCTTGCTGTTTTCAATATGCTGCTGATAAAGGCTGCGGATCAGGCGTTTCTTATCGGCAAAAATAGCAAAAATTGGGCTGAGGTTAGCCTTTACCTGCCTAATTAATTTGGCCCTGTCCTCTTTTGGCTCAAGCCGGGTATGCTCATGCCCAAAAACCCGGGAATTTTGATCTTCAAGGCGCAATAACGCGATAAACCCCAAACGAGAGCGCTTTTCCCCTTTTATATTATATTGCTGGCGATAAAAATAAACTGTTTCTTTTTTATCTTGGGTAAGGATCTCATCTTTTAGCCATTCACGAAAAGACTGCGCCGCGCTATGATATTTATCCTCTCCGGGGATATCTTTAGCTAAAAGAATATGGATAAAATTATGTGGATTTAAGTTATGAAAATAATCCTGCCTGGCAGGAGAAATGACATCATAAGGAGGGCAGACCACTTCAGAGAGTTCTTTGATCTTCAGGGGGTTAAAAGTTAATGCCTTAAATGGCGCTATTTTAGTCATAAATTTTCTTTAGCAAATAAAACTCTTATTCCGGGTATGCTTGCTCTTATGCAATAAAACAAGCTACCTAAAAACCCTCCCAAACCATCAATAAAAATATCAAACCCCGAACAACACCTTCCAGGGACAAACAACTGATGGTATTCATCGGATATCCCATAGGTAGTGCAAAAAATTATACTGTATAAAACTAATTGCGCCTTGATTAATCCGGAGAAAGTACCGTTTATTGCCTGGCAAAAAGAAAATGCTAATAACCCGTATGCCAAAAGATGAAAAACAATATCCTCAAAAGGAAATAAACTGGGGATCTCCCGAGCAGGCAAAGCAGAAAAAGCAAAGATTACCCCCATGACCAATAAAACAAATAACCAAAGATAAGCCAAGTGAGATATTTTTTTATTTACTGTGTTTACAGCCATCACAACCTTCTTTTGCCTTAGGGCAGGTATTAGCGGGATTGGCTTTTGTAGGCTTACGATAATCCGTAGCATAAAAACCAGGCCCTTTAAAAATTATCCCGGAACCGCTACCAATCAGCCTTTTTACTTTTTTACCGCATTTAGGGCACTTCTCCGCCGGCTGGTCATTAATCTTTTGAAAAAGTTCAAAAGCATGTTTGCAATGCAAACATTCGTATTCATAGGTTGGCATTTTAAAACAACCCCCTTTATTTATTTAAACGCTTTTTTTATTTTCTCAGTAAAACTTTCTTTATCTAAATCTTCTCCGGAAAGCCGGGCAAACTCTTCAATAAGTTTAAGCTGCTGGCTAGTTAAGCGCGTGGGTATTTCAACATTCACTTTCACTAATTCATCACCGACATCGTGAGAATGTACATCCGGAATACCTTTTTCCTTAAGGCGGAAAACTCTTTCCGGTTGCGTACCCGCGGGAATCTTCATGCTCACTTTTCCCGTGAGTGTAGGAACTTCCACCTCTCCTCCAAGAATTGCCTTGCTTAAACTAATAGTGACTTCGGTAAGAATATCGTTATTATGCCTCTGAAAAGACTCGTGCGGTTTCACTTCTATCTCTACATATAAATCTCCCCGTCCGGATGTACCTGCTTCACCTTCTCCGCGCACCCTTAAATTTGACCCAGTATCTACTCCAGCAGGAATTTTTACTTTAATTTTCCGAGTAACTTTTGTACGGCCCTCTCCATGACATTCAGTACAGGGCGTTTGAATAGTGCTACCTTCCCCTTGGCAGCGCGGACAAGCCTGCGCCATCTGAAAAAAACCATTGGAAACTACAACCCGGCCGCTGCCTCTACACTGAGAACAGGTAATTTTTTTAGAGCCAGGTTTAGCACCAGTGCCAGAACAAACCTCACAAGTTTCGTAACGTGGTAGGTTAAAGGTCTTTTCTACGCCAGTAGCAGCCTCTTCCAAAGTAATACTTACAGCTACTTCTAAATCTCTGCCCCTACGGCCACGCGTGCCTTTCCTGGTCCTGCTGCCGGAAATATCAAAACCTAAGTCGCCAAATATCTCATCAAACAAACCACCGCCAACACCAAAGTCGCCTAGATCCTGAAACACGCTGCTAAAATCCGCACCCTTAAAAATATCTTCATAAGCATATTTCTGATCAATACCAGAATGCCCGTATTGATCGTAAAGTGCACGCTTCTGAGAATCAGATAAAACTGCATAGGCTTCAGAAATCTCTTTAAATTTTTCTTCCGCCTCTTTTTTCTGTTCATGAGGGACCCTATCCGGATGATAACGCAAAACAGCTTCCCGATAGGCCTTTTTAATTTCATCAAGGCTGGAATTTTTATTTACCCCCAAAACTTCATAATAATCGCGCTTCGTACTCATCATATTACTTGCGTTTATTTCTTATCCCCATCTTCTTCCTTAAATTCCGCATCAATTACATCGTCTTTTTTCTGTCCCTCTTGAGGCCCTTCGCTTGTTTCCTGCCCCTTTGGCCCAGGTCCAGCCTGCTGGCCTTGCGACTGTTGCTGTTTTGCCGCGGCCTGCTTATAAACCTCTTCGGCTAATTTATGCGAAGCCTTAGTCAAATCCTCTACGCCTTTTTTAATTCTTTCCACATTTTTATCTTTAATCGCTGATTTTAAATCATTAATCCTGGATTCGATATCAGCGCGTTCAGTTTGACTGACCTTATCGCCAAAATCTTTCAGTGATTTTTCCGTGGCATAGACTAAATTATCTGCCTGGTTAATAGTTTCTACCTCTTCTTTTTTCTTAGTATCATCAGCGGCAAATTTTTCCGCGTCTTTTACCATCTTATCAATTTCTTCTTTGGAAAGTTTTTTCGGAGCGGTAATACGGATAGACTGCTCTTTTCCAGTGCCCAGGTCCTTGGCGGAAACATGCACAATGCCATTGGCATCAATATCAAAGGTTACTTCTACCTGTGGCACCCCGCGCGGCGCAGGAGGAATCCCTACCAAATCGAATCTTCCCAGCTCCACATTATCATCAGCCATCTGGCGCTCACCCTGCAAAACCCGGATCGTCACCGCAGTCTGACTATCCGCGGCAGTAGAAAAAATCTGTGATTTTCTGCTGGGGATAGTGGTATTTCTATCAATTAACCGGGTATTCACTCCACCTAAGGTTTCAATCCCCAAAGATAATGGAGTGACATCAAGCAATAACACATCTTTCACATCACCTTTAATAATTGCCGCCTGGATCGCTGCACCTAAAGCAACGCATTCCATGGGATCTACCCCGCGCTCGATTTTCTTCCCGAAATAGTCTTCGACAAATTTTTGCACGATCGGCATCCGGGTAGGCCCGCCAACCATAATAATTTTATCCACACTCCCTTTGTCAAAAGAAGCGCCTTCTTTTTCAAAAGAATTTTTCGCATCCTTTAAAGCCTGCTCAAGCGGTCCGCGGCACCTTTCGATAATTGGATTTACCAACTCCTCAAGTTTCGCGCGGTTAATCGTCATGGTCAAATGTTTCGGGCCGCTGGCATCAGCAGTAATAAAAGGTAAATTAATATCTGTGGTGAGTGTACTGGAAAGCTCAACTTTTGCTTTTTCCGCTGCTTCACGTAAACGCTGTGTGGCCATTTTATCGCTCTTTAAATCAATCCCTGTATCGCGCTTAAATTCCTTGGCAATATAATCAATCAGCAGATTATCCATATCCGTGCCGCCTAATTGCGTGTCACCGCTGGTAGCCATAACCTTAAAGCCGCCTTCTTTCCACATTTCCATAATCGTCACATCCAGCGTCCCGCCACCGAAATCAAAAACCATGATCTTTAATTCTTTCCCGGCTTTTTCCAGGCCATACGCCAGGCAAGCTGCGGTTGGTTCGTTAATAATCCTTAAAACTTTTAATCCGGCAATTTCGCCTGCGTCTTTAGTAGCGGTCCTCTGGTTATCATCAAAATAAGCAGGGCAAGTAATTACTGCTTCTTCCACTTTATCGCCCAAATAGGCTTCGGCATCAGCTTTTATCTTTTGCAAAATAAAAGCCGAAATTTGCTGCGGGGTATATTCATTTCCAAAAACCTTAAAATGGAAATCCGTACCCATCTTGCGCTTGGCTGCTTGAATTGTGCCTTCGGCATTAATTGCAGCCTGCCGCCTTGCCGGTTCCCCCACTAAACGCTGTCCA
>JAQUNE010000083.1:0-4522 GCA_028717765.1 Candidatus Omnitrophota bacterium
GGTAACAATAATTTTAGCACGCGGGTTTTCTTTAGCAGCTTTACGCACCAAAGAAAGTGAATCTGTATCAGCGCGACTGGTAACTGTGCAGGTGTTAATCAGATAAAGGTCGGCTTTAAAGCCATTGTGAATCTCTTTCAACCCTGCGGCCTTCAACTTCTCCCGCATCTCTTGGGTTTCGTATTGATTAACTTTACAACCGAGTGTATAGAACTTAACTGTTTTCATATAGCCTCAGGAAACTTACCATGGCAATTGCCGCGGTATCTACCCTTAACACTGATTCACCCAAAGAGATCGCAATACAGCCCTTGGCTTTTGCCTGCTTTACTTCTTCCTCAGTAAAATCTCCCTCCGGGCCGATCAAGATCAGGATATTTTTTGGCTTTTCTTTATTAAAGATGCCCACTAAAGATTCCCTCTTGCCAATTAAAGTAGGAATTAATTTTAAATCATAATTTTGCGCTTCCAATAATACTTCTTTAAACTGACAGATCGGCGAAACTTGTGGTATGCTCTTTCTCTGGCTCTGCTGGCTAGCACTCAAAGCGATTTTTTCCCAGCGCGCTTGACGTGAAATTTTTTTCTTGCTTTCTAATTTAACAATCACATGCTGTGTTTCCAAGGGGATGATCCTATCTACGCCTAATTGGGTTAATTTATCGATAATCTCATCCATCTTTGCTTTTTTAGGGATAGCGCAGGCAACGGTAATTTTCATTTTTTTTTCAACACCCTTACTGGACAGATGTTCAAGTTTAACTTTTAAAATTAATTTATCGCTGATTTCTTCAATGAAACAAGTATATTCATTGCCTTTTTTATCTACAATAACCACCTCTTCTTTTATTTTGAGTTTTAGGACATCCCGCGCATGGTGCAAAATATTGTCATCCGTAATAATAATAGGCTCGTCTTTTTTCACTAGAGAATTTAAAAAGAAACGCTGCATCTTAAAAGCTCCTGCGGATCAATTGGATCCCAAGAAAAATAATTATCAATCCGCAAACTAAATTAATAAAATAATATAGTTTGTCTTTAGTCTTAATCAGCCTGGGAACGAAACCAGAAAGCATGGCAACTAAAAATAAAGGGGACAATGCCGTGCCTATTCCAAAAGAAAACGTATAAATCAAATTAGTGATCCAACTGCCAGAAACTAAACCTAGGTATGCAACCACAGAAATTAAGGGCGCGCAAGGAAGAAAGCCTGTAATTAGGCCAAAAATCATGATTGTTTTTTTATCCCTCTCTAAAAATGTACCCTGCAGCCTACGGCAGAGGTCTTGATTAATATTCTTTCCAATTACCAAAAGTATGCCTGTGACCAGGATAAATAATCCTCCGAAAATAAAAAGGTAACGCGAAAAAAACTCCAACTTTTGCACAAAAAATATCTCTTTGCAGAAAAAAATCAGCAAGGCAGCGATAAGATATGCACAGATCCTGCTCAAAGAAAAAAGGCTATAAGTGATAATACTTTTGGGAAGATTTTTTCCTGTACCGGCGATATAGGAAATTAATAGCGGTCCGCAACTGGCTAAACACGGACCGCTGCCAAAAGATAACCCGAGAAGAAAAGCAGTAAGAATAATTTTTAACATAAAATTAAATCTCTTTTTCGGAAAATATCTCAGCGGTAAAAATATAGAGCTCTATGGCCTTATCCTTCCAGGCTTGCGCAGCAAGCCCTGCTTTTTGGCTGCAGAGATTGGAAAGAAATTCCTCTTTTGACCATCCGGTTTCCGTAGCTACCTGCGGCAAGAATACCCCGCTTTGGAATCCCTGTTTCACCAAAACCCCGTGTACCCCAAGTTGTATCTCGTCAGCTGATTTTACTCTTTCCATAGGCGATAATACCGAGATCTCAATTTCAATATTTTTTAGTTCAGGCAGGCTAACCGGAGAAAAACGCGGATCCTTTGTCGCAGATTCCACTGACATATCACGGATAGTTAAAAATAAGGGCTCTCTTCCTACTAAGTTGCCGATACAGCCCCTAAGTTCACCGTTCTGCCGTAAGGTTACAAAAGCACCCATTTCTTTCGATAACAAAGGATCTTTTTCAATCACTTCCATTTTTTTCCCGGTCTTTAAATAATTCTCTATTGAATGACGCGCAATCTCTAATAATCTCTTTTTCTCTTCTTTGTTTAACATAGGAATTTCCTCCTGGTCAATGACACAACTAGCATATCCGACTGTCCAAAGCCCCTTGGCTTTTTTTCCTGTAACTAATGCGGAGTTAGTATGATCCAAGACCATAATACTATTGTGGCCCAATTCCTTGGCTAAGAAAAGGGTCGTCACTACCCCAAAACCGCCGCAAAACTGAAATTTGTCCTCGCGTAAACCATAATAAAGCTTCTCTGCATCCATTTCCTTTAAACAAACTAACGTATCCCGATCAACGGCGTCTGCTTCTTCATAATCATAACCATGGTACATATCTGTAGAAGCAACGACTAAAATATCTTTACGCTCTCCTATCGCGGCCTTTAATAAAGTCGCTAATTTCTTACAAGTATCAAGCGTACAATCTCCCATCACAATCGGCACAATCTTAAAATCTTTTAAAGACTTTTGTAAAAATGGTAGCTGTACTTCCATGGAATGCTCTTTTTCAAATGCCTGCGGTTGAAAATACACCTCTTTTGTTTTATTCAGCAGCTGCCGGGTAAATTCTGCATCGATGGCCAAATCACCCAAGGGGGTGCGAAAAGCGCCTTCAGGATAAACAGACACCCCATTAAAACCAAATTGGTGGCTTGGGCCAATGATAATTACTGTTGTATAAGGTTTATCTTTGATTAATTTATAACCGTATGCAGCTACTTGCCCAGAAAATCCATAACCCGCATGTGGAGAAACTAAAGCAAAAATCTCGCCCTTCGGGCCTTGAGGATTTACGGCATTGAGAAAATTATCAATGGCCCCGGATAATTCTTCCGGATTATCCGGATAAAAAGCTCCCGCAACATTAGGCTGCTTAACCTCAAGGGCAAATAGGCTAGAAGCTAGAAACCATAAACTACAGCTCAAGAATATTATTTTAGATATCCTGCGTTTCATTTCCACACGCCCTCTATTTTTTCCCCGCAAAATTTGCATTTTCCTTCCACAAGATTTATCTCCTGCACCATGTAGCCACTACGCGCGATGACAATTCTCTTACATTTTGGGCAATAGGAATTTTGCGCCGGATCTCCCGCGATATTCCCGAGATAAACATATTTTAGCCCGCATTCCATAGCTATTCTCCTGGCGTTTTCCAGTGTCTCAACCGGGGTAGGGTTAAGGCTTACCATTTTATACATTGGCCAGAAACGGGAAAAGTGTAGAGGCGTTTCTGCCCCTAAATTTTCTTTTATCCAAAGGCACATCTTTCTTATCGTTACCGGATCGTCATTAAAACCAGATAGCACCAAATTAGTTATTTCTAGATGTACGCCTGCCTGTTTTAATATTTTTAAGGATCTTAATACCGGTTCAAGCGTGCCCTCTGATAACTTGGCATAATAATCGTCGCTAAACCCCTTTAAATCGATATTGGCGGCGTCTAAATATTTACTTAGCTGCCTTAAGGGCTCTTCGTTAATATAACCATTTGAATGCATTAAATTTCTTATCCCTTGAGCCCTGGCTAGTTTTGCAGTTTCAAATACATATTCATAAAATATCGTTGGCTCAGTATAGGTATAAGCAATCGATGGCCTTGCGGAAGCTTTAATCTTACTTATCAGCTCTTCGGGAGTAACATATGAATATTCCACCTCTTCAGGCAATTTCTGGGAAATTTCCCAGTTCTGGCAGAATTTACATTTTAAATTGCATCCGGCAGTAGCAACGGAAAAAGTAAGGGTACTGGGCAAAAAATGGAATAAAGGCTTTTTCTCAATTGGATCAAGGTCGTTTAAAGAAACCAGCTTAGAGTAAGATAAGGTAAAAAGAGTGCCACCCTGATTTTCCCTAATTCCGCAGAATCCCCTTTTTCCTTCGGGAATTATGCACTGGCGCGGGCACAACTTACATTGTACTTTTTTGTCATTAAGCTTGTCATAAAAGAGGGCTTCTTTTAGTTGTGCAGTCGCAGAGAGGCGCGCAATATTAACGCAGGCACTAAGCAGGCAAAAAATAAATAATATAGCTATACCTAATCTCACTGCTTATCTTTCTTCTCCTCGACCATCTTCAAGATTTCTTTTAGCGACAGCTGAACATCAGTATACATACTTAATTTCGGAATAAAAGCACTGATCCCGAGCTCTTGTGTTTCTTTCATTGACCTGGAATCCGGATAAGCAGTAAACATAATTACCGGAACCGTGGGATTAAATTTTCTGATCTCCTGTAAAACTGTGATACCATCACAATCTGGCATCATATAATCAAGGATGATGGCGCCAAATTCTTTTTTCTTGGCTGCTTCAATTGCGTCTTTACCGTTAGTTGCCTTAGTTAAACTGTACCCCCATTGCTTTAAACGCGATTCCATGATTTTTAAAAAATCCAATTCGTCATC
>JAQUNE010000083.1:4622-6740 GCA_028717765.1 Candidatus Omnitrophota bacterium
TGATGGCGCCAAATTCTTTTTTCTTGGCTGCTTCAATTGCGTCTTTACCGTTAGTTGCCTTAGTTAAACTGTACCCCCATTGCTTTAAACGCGATTCCATGATTTTTAAAAAATCCAATTCGTCATCCACCAGCAGTATTTCCATTCTCCCCTCCTTGCATAGAGATGCACACCGACCTATCGCCGCAGTAGGCGGCGCACCCGCCAATCCGATATGGCGGGGTGCCTTAAGGTCGGGTGTCATTCTACTTGTTGTTTATCCCTAAAGCGGCAGAGTAAAATAAAAAGTTGTACCTTTACCGAATTCCGATTCTACCCAAATTTTCCCCTCGTGCCTTTCGATGATCGCCTTTGAAATCGCTAAACCCAATCCCGTCCCTCCTGGCTTTCTCTCTTTTTCTTTTGCCAGTTGCTCAAAACTATGGAATAGCTTGGGGAAATCTTCTTCTTTTATCCCCGTTCCAGTATCTTTTACGCTAACAAGTACCTTTCCTGCCTGGCGCTGGGTTATAATTTTAATACTTCCCTTTTGCGTAAAGTTAAATGCATTAGCGATAATATTCGTCAAAACCTGGGTAATCCTATCTTTATCAAATTGCGACTTCGGCAGGCTTTCGTCGACCTCAATGGTCAAATCTAAACCCTTATTTTTGGCTAAGGGCTCCATAGTCTGAAAAACCTCCCTTGCCACGTCATTAATCTGATTTTCCTGCATCATGAATTCGAGCTTGCCGGCTTCCAACTTCTGAAAATCAAGCACTTCATTAATTAACCTGCCCAACCTGTCTACATTTCTTTTTACTATTCCCAGAAAATCCTTCTGTTCGGTATTCAAAGGTCCGGTTGAACCATCCACTACCAAACTAATCCCTTCTTTAATCGCAGTGAGAGGAGTACGCAATTCGTGGGAAACCATAGAGGTAAATTTTGATTTGATCTCCGCCGCCTCTCTTATTTTGTCTTGCGCTTTTTTACGTTCAGTAACATCGTTTCCGATACAAAGAATTCCAGTAATTTTATTATTCGGTTCATAAATGGCTTTATTAGTCCAGGATATCCATACCCGCTGGCTATTAGAAAGCATATTCTCATTTTCATTATTGATATATTTTTCAGGATACTCTCCAATATCTTTAATCATTGCTGCCAGGTCCTGCCCAGAATGATCGGTAGGCGGCACGATCGTGCCAATGACATTACGCCCAATAATTGAGGCTTCGCTAAAACCAAAAAACTTTTGTCCGAATTCGTTTAAAAAAGTAACAACCCCATTGGTATCCATTTTAAGAATAATACTATTGGCATTCTCTACCAACTCACGGTATTTTTCTTCGCTAAACTGCAAGGCCTCCTCTATGAGCTTACGCTCGGTAATATCCTCTTTCATCGCAAGGTAATGTATAGTCTTACCCTCGTGATTCCTGATCGGAGAAATCGAGGCAAATTCCCAGTAAAATTCACCGTTCTTTTTTCTATTTCTGAATTCTCCTCTCCACTCCTTACCAGAATTAATCGTTTCCCACAATTGGTCACCTTGTTCCTTGGGCATTTTATCCCAGGCTAAAATCCGGGAATTTTTTCCCACTACTTCTTCTTGGCTATATCCTGTAATTTGAGCAAATTTAGGGTTAACGTACTCAATATTCCCCTCCAGGTCCGTGATCATTACCATGCTCGGGCTTTGTTTAATAGCGTGTGAAAACTTAAGCAACTCTTCGTTGGCTTGATTTAATTCCGCGGTACGCTGCCTGACCAATGACTCAACATGTTCAGTGCGCCACAAAAGATTGAGTAGGTATACGACGATAAAGAAAGAGGCAATTATTCCCGTAAATAAGATCACAGCCGACTGCCAGTCGCTATAGTTACGCAGGAAGTCTTTCGTGGGCAAGCAAATAATTGACCAGACACTTCCTGCTGAAATAAATGTTTTATTCCAAAATAGAGCTTTGCCTTTACTTAAATCGGCTTCCTTAATCATCAAAGGGCTAGTCCCAGAATAGTAAACTAGCTTGGCCGAACTGGCTGTTTCATCAAAAATATAAATGTCAATCCCTACGGGCTGTAAATCTTTCAGAGAAAGATTAACCATCTTACCGACATCAAAAAGAAAAGAAA
>JAQUNE010000084.1 GCA_028717765.1 Candidatus Omnitrophota bacterium
ATGGTCTATATGCGGATTGGGTTGACTTTTTAAAATTAAGTCCTTAGAAATCTCATTATTACATTTAGGGCATCTTGCCATATTCCATCCCCCTCTTCATTTATTACGTTTACTTTTTAACTATCTTACTCCAATACAAAACCCTACGCAAGCATTATGCTCACATAGGGTTATGTTTTAGTAGCTCCCCCTCGAGGACTCGAACCTCGGACCTGGTGGTTACACTTAACCCGAAATTACTTTCGGAAGCGGACTATATCTTTGCCATGACTTGCGCCTTAGGCAGCAGGTACATAGTCTCTGAACCTTCCTCGCTTTCTGCGAGGCTCGGATGCTGATTACCCGTGCATTTCGCGTTGGGGCTTCCAGCAATTCTCCTGCAGTTTCAACCACGGTTTCCCATGGAAGCTGCGCTTTGAAGCATGTTTGCTCGCCCGCCTCTGGCGGGCTCGCACAGCCACTCGCTCTACCGACTGAGCTAAGGGGGAAATGTAGTCACTATTCTACCTGAAATAATGCTCCAGTCAAATAAATTCTTCCTCATTAATCCTTTATTTGGGGAAATTATTGCCTAAGAAACGGTGGGATGTTTAATGCGGCAATAAAGAACTGCTATTCCCCCTCCAGCTAAAATTATCAAAAAAGAATCCATGGGAATCCGGTATCTATACTCTCCTGCAATGAATATGTGGATCAATGAGTGTAAAAGAAGCGGTAATAAAATAAAAAATAAAAACTTCATTTGTTTTCTTAAATTTATCAACCCGATCAAAGCAAATGGCAAAAGTAAACCATAAGAAAGAATCGAACAAATATTGCCTAATAACGAATGTTTGAATATTACCTTCCCATCTGTATTATAAAGTACATCAAATTGAAAAGGAGAAAGAAATTTTCTTAAAGATAACCAGTAAATATTAGTAAAACGCGGGCATAACTTTAGCTCTTTTTGATTTTTTCCAGGACAAGCTACATAATACACTGTACTAAGACTTTTTGGTTTTATTTTAAGCTTAAAATTATTAACTAAATTTACCCCTGGCTTAAAATGAAAGGTGCTGATTAATACAAAATTATTGTAAGCTACATAATTTCTTACCATCCAAGGAACAGATAAAACAATTGCTATTGAAGAAAATATGATAAAATTTTTTAAGCCTGTTTTAAAATGGTTAAATATAAGAAATAGTGCTGCGCAGCACGGGAAAAAATATAAATAACGTGAGTCGGTATGCACCAATAAAACTAAACTTAGCGACGCCAAAAACAAATATTTTTTCTTATGCCTGCTATCATTCAAGCAAATAAATAGAAGGTAAAAGAATAATATGACCAGGAAATAGTTTAAGGTTTCCCTTAAGGGATTAAAAACATAAAACAAATAATAGCCGTTTAAACCAGCGAGGAACAAAGAAACTACAGCTGCTGTCTTTCCGAAGATTCTTAATGCTAATTTATAAATTATATATGCAGTGGCGGTGCTAATTATTGCCTGAAATATAAAAATAGCGAAAAGATTTTGTTTTCCAAAAAGAAGGTATATAAAAGCGAGGAATAGAGGATAAAGCGGCTCGCGGAAATCTCCTTGAAAATTCGGCGAGTAAAGCCAGCTATAATTATTTAAAATAGAAAGTGCGTAGTTATTATATTGATTGAAATCCCTATAGTCCTGGGGAATAACTGGATAATTAATAGAAAATATTATCAAAAAAACGCGGATTAAAAAAAAGGCAAATACAATAAAAAACAATGTTTTTTTTGTCACTAAATTAAATTTCCCTACGCGCTTCCAATGCCCTGGACAAGGTCAAGGAATCAGCGTATTCTAAGTTTGACCCCATCGGAATACCAACTCCGATCCGGCTTACTTTTACCCCTAATGGTTTAAGTAATTTTGTCAGATATATCGCCGTGGTTTCTCCTTCGGTATCCGCATCTGTAGCAATAATGATCTCCTTAATATCATCTTCTTTTATCCTAGTGAGCAAGCTATTAATTTTTAAGTCATTTGGGCCTCTACCCTCTAACGGAGAGATTGCGCCCAATAAAACATGATAAACCCCGTGAAAGCTGCCGGATTTTTCAATCGCGGTGACATCGCTTGGCTTTTCCACAATGCAAACTAGATCTTTTTTACGCTGTAGGTCCTGGCAGATCTTACAAATTTCCTGCTCGCTTAAATTATTACAGATACGGCAAAAACGCACACTCTCCTTTGTCTTAAGGATCGCCTCAGAGAGGTTATTGATTTCCTCTTTCGGGGCATCAATAATATAAGTAATAATGCGCTCAGCGCTGCGCCTGCCAATACCAGGTAATTTAATTAGTTTTTCGATTAACTTTTCTATAGATTCGGTATAAGTGGTCATTCGTCCTTCCTGATCACCCTGCCGCCAAATGCCTCTAGGGCTGACTTAAGAAATACATCATCCTCAACTTCTTTACTGGCTGCTTCCTGGGAAAGAATAAAATTCACCTTTAAGTTACAATTAGACAATTCAGAAACAGTTTTTTCAATGATCTCCCTGTTTTCCCTGGTTTCCAGGGATTCTTTATGTAAAGAATAATTTTTTGGGAAAGCGATGGTTAAAATATTCTTTTCAATTTTGACTAAGACACCTTCATTTAGATATGTCGCTACTGACATCTTCACCTTACCCAAAGTGTCGATAATATTAGCCCATACTGCCTTAATAGTATCCAAAGAGATATTTTTTGTGTTCTCAGCCTGAGGCGGCAAAGACTGCTCCTCATTCTTAACTTCCTGTTTAACCGAAGGATGCTCCGGAACTTTAGTTTGATGCGAAGGTTTATGCGGCAAAGACGAAGCCTCCTCTTTCTTATCGTGTGACAATTTCACTAAAGTTATTTCCAATGGGATACGCAAAGAATCCATCCTCTTGGACATTTCTTGCGTATTCACCAAGGTGTTAAAAATAACAAATAACTCTTCGAGGCTAAAGGACTGTGACTGTTGTAATAATTTTTCACAAACGTCCTGAGGTAAGTCGATTAATTTCTGATCAGCTTTGGTAATTTTAGCTACCATAAGATTACGAAAATGTTCAATCAGGTTATTCAAGAATATACTGACATCCTTTCCCTGATCAATCAGATCATTCAACAATTTTAGCGCCCCAAAAGAATCTTTATGAATGATCTTTTGTGTTATCTCAAATAACATATCTTGTTCCACTAGCCCTAAAACAGAAATTACATCCTTTAAAGAAATCGCCCCCTTGGAAAACGCAGCCAGCTGATCCAGGATAGACTCGGCATCTCTTAAAGCGCCGTCACTGGCTTTAGCGATGGTAAATAAAACTTCCTTGTCTACTTGAATAGTTTCTGATGCGACAATTTTTTCTAATTGGCTGACGATTTCCATTAAAGTAATGCGTCGGAAATCCAAACGCTGGCAACGCGATAATACAGTAGACGGGATTTTATCCGGGTGAGTAGTAGCAAAGATAAATTTCACAAACGCAGGCGGCTCTTCTAAGGTTTTTAGTAAGGCGTTAAAAGCTGCCGTAGAAAGCATATGCACTTCATCGATGATATAAATTTTAAACTTTCCGCTAGTAGGAGAGAATTTAACGTTTTCACGCAGCGCCCTGACATCATCCACGCTTGTATTTGAAGCACCATCGATCTCAATCACATCGAGGCTGCGGCTTTGAGCGATTTCAAGGCAAGAGGCGCATTTCCCGCAAGGCTGCACTGTCGGCCCGGTTTTACAGTTTAGCGCCTTGGCTAAAATCCTCGCCGTAGAAGTTTTACCCACCCCCCTCGGCCCGGCAAATAAATAAGCATGCGCTAAGCGGCCCTTCTGCATCGCGCTCTTTAAAGTAGTGACAATATGATGCTGGCCGATAATTTCATCGAAATTCTGTGGCCGCCATTTTAAAGCAAAGATTGTGTAGGACATTTTGATTAACTGATAAGCTTTACGATTAGGCTAAATTATATACTCTATTATATCAAAAACTCTGCCTTTTCTCCATAATTTTAAAAATTGGGTCGAATTTTACCGGGCCGACGAAGTAACTGATCATACCGGAAAAATAATTGATAAATTTGTTGCGGTGTTTGATATAAAAAAAGAAGCGCACAAAAGTAAACCCCAGCCTTCTTTTTGGCTCATAAGTAGTTACCCCCATTTCATATTTCTTAATCCCGTGCTTAATGCACCATTCCAACAAGTCGCGGAAACGTATGAAATATAAACAGTAAATGTGCGCCACAGAATAATCAAAACCAAGATAATAATCGATAAAACAATCACCAGATACAAGGCAGAATGCAAAAGCCACAAGCTTACCTTCAATCTTCCAAAGGAAGAATTTAGTCTCTTCCGGCATATTCTTTTGGATATTCCTGAAGAAATCTTCCGACAATTTCTCAAAACTCATCTCCTGCTTATTGTATGTTTCAAGATACAAAGCATAGATCTGCTTTAAAACCTTGTCTTCTAACTTGCCGACTACTTCCAAATCAATTTTTACTTTATTATCTACTTTCTTAAAGTTACGTTTTAAATTCTCTCTGGAGGAGCGGCTTAATGTCTTTAAATATTCATCAAAACTCTTAAAACGAATATCCATCTCTGTAAAAGGAAAACTCTCAATTCTGGAAAACCCTTGGGAAAGAATAGGTTTGAGCCCTGCCTCATACTCACTGGTAAAATCTTTAAAAATGATCATTGCCGCCTTTTGCTCCTTAGCAATTTTCTCCAGGCTGGCAGAAATTTGCGCCACAACGCGCTGAGGATCTCTAGCTATACCAATTCTTCCCGGGCCCATAGGTAAGCCACAGAAAAGGGTTTTTTGTTTGAAGATATTTGGCAGGATAAATTTAATTGGTTTTAAAAATAGCTTAAAGGGCCCACTCACTGCCAGATCAAGAGGAAAATCCATGAGAAAACAAGAAGCGGCGCCTATAGGAAGATCATTATCATAGATGATAATATAAAAAAAGGAAAACTCTCTAAAAGACGATTCATCGAGAGTTTTTAAAAATCTGTAGCTTTCTAGAACCTTTGGAAAAGCCTGATCCCAATCCTCGCGAGATATCTGCTCTATTCTATTAACAATCCTAACTCTCAGTCCTGTTTTTGTCTCCATCTTTACCCCACAGTAACCAATATAATTCCGAAAACCACGTATAAAATACCTAGCCAACGGGTTAATCCGGCTTTCTCTTTCAGAAAGATAACTGACGCCAAAGTAATCATAATATACCGCATGCTATCTAGTGAAAATGCAAGGCTCAAATCAGTCCTTGATAAAACAAAAAGCCAGAATAATAGCGAGAAGCCGCTTAAGAAAAAACCTAACCAGACCCGGGGGATTTTAATTAACTGCCATACAAGGTGGAGTGCCTTTTTTACGCTATTAATATGCCAATCTAGCTTGTTGATCGAAGACTTTAGGATTAATTGGCTGATTGTATCGCATAAATCAGTGATGGCTATCAGTCCTATAATAAGGAAAATCTGTTCTCTCATGCGGCCTTCTCTCTTTGCCTACTACTGACTGAAACCAAAATCACTCCCAAGAGGATAAAAACTATACCGAACCAACGCAAGGCGGAAATACGTTCATGAAGAAAAATAGAGGAAACCAAAGGCACGGTAATGTAGCTAAAACTACAGACAGGAACTGCAACACTTAAGTCAATCTTCGAAAGAATCGTCACCCAGGTGATAAAGATCAATAAAACAGAAAGTAATCCTAACCATAAAAATCCGGAAGGTAATACTGCTTGCAGGAACAATATCCCATCGGAAAAATGATTAATAGTAAGAAATTTTACAGTGGCGGCACTCTTTTTAAAACAAAACTGGGCAAAAGTCTCCATTAAATCAGTGGAGATCAAAAAAATCATGATTTTAAAAGTAATTTGCTTCTTTGTATTCATTTTAATTTAAAAAATAGGTATGGTTGAATATAGGGGAGTAAAAATTTACGGAGAGGCTGGGATTCGAACCCAGGGGCCCAGTTGCCCGGGCCAATTGCTTAGCAGGCAACTGCTTTCGACCGCTCAGCCACCTCTCCATATCTATCCAGCTTTCTTTCTCTTCTTCTTAAAGAATTCCTTTAACAAAAAACTACACTCTTCTTCTAAAATTCCGCTTTTAACTTTGATTCTATGGTTTAATTTACGGTGATTGACGATATTAACTACAGACCCGCAAGCACCGGTTTTGGGGTCTTTGGCGCCGAAATATAAATTGCTTACTCGCGCCAACACCAAAGCGCCTGCGCACATAGAGCACGGTTCAATTGTAACATAAACGCTAACCTCACTCAACCACTTTGTCTTCAGGAAATTTGTTGCCGAGGTAAGGGCAAGCATTTCTGCGTGGGCAGTAGGATCACCTAAACGCTCAATCTGATTATAGCCGCGGGCAATTATTTTATCTTCATAAACAATTACTGCGCCTACAGGAACCTCGTCTTCGCTAAAGGCCTTTTCTGCTTGTTTTAAGGCCTCGCGCATATATATAAGATGTTTATTGATCACGATTTAAATGCGCCCAGTTGGAATCGAACCAACAACAACCAGCTCCGTAGGCTGATGCTCTATCCAATTGAGCTATGGGCGC
>JAQUNE010000085.1 GCA_028717765.1 Candidatus Omnitrophota bacterium
CCTGGTGAACAATCCTTATATTCTTCATTAAAATCAGCTTTTAAAGCATATACTTTATCCTTATACCTTAGATGATATTCATATGCTACCGGTGCCCCATCAAGGCTCAAGAGCCAGATATAACGCCACTTCTTTTCTCCAGTAATCCGATTTAATTCCTGAAAAAACTCCTGATTAGTCGTTGCTCCGCGATGGCCTGCCTTCCAGCTTTTACCTGAGATCTGAAAAACTTTATCTAGGATGCCGTTGTCGCTGCGATAATCAGTGAATTTTTCAATTGAGTGGCTGAATTTTGAGATGCGATTTAAAATATTACGCGTAGTCTTACGGAACTTTTTCGGCCGGGTGGAAAAATACCCCTGCCAACCGGGTTTTATCGGAATAAAAGGTGAACGCAGGCCGTCTTTGATCCCAAAAACCAGCTCTTCCTTCTTCAAATGATCGATCAGGATCTGATAATTCGGCGATTCGAGCGGAATATTTTGCAGTTCCATAATATCCCAATGATTTCTTTTATCTTTCAAGTATGCGATAATTGCCTGCAGGGTATTTTCTCGTTCTGCGGAAATTAAAAAGTCTGCAGAAGAAGAATTATCATTGTAAATAAAACTGACTTTTCTCAAAGTTACCCCTAAGATCTTTTCCTTAGCTAACATAAGCGGGGCAATGCCACAAAGTTCGCCCTGGTTATCTTTGACTAAAAGGACCAAGAGCTGCTTATCCTTTCCAAAAGCCTTCCACCACGCCTGCATCCACTCAAAAGTAAGAAAGACGCTATCGCTTGAGCTTTTTTCCAGGAGATTGTTCCAGTTCTCCTCTAGGGCCAAAAAATCTTTGTATTCAGTAATTACTTCGATCATGTCCGGTCGTAAATCGCTTTTGGTATTGCAAAGGTTCGGTTATTTAAAATAGCACCGAGAAAATTAACTTTTCTCTCTTTGAGCGGAGCAAGTGCTGCTTTTACCGCTTCCCTGCGCTCGCTGCTCTCATTTACAATTACTATAGCAGTATCTACATAAGCGGAAATCACCAAAGCATCTTTGTAATTCCTTAAATTCGCGCAATCAATAAGGATAAATTCAAAACTTTTTTCCGCTTCCTTAATGATCTCAGGAATTTTAGCAAAATTTAACAAGCTATCTTCCCCGGCTAAAGCCTTACCGCAAGGTAATATCGAAAGCTCCTCGCTCACCTTCTGTATTGACTCATTAAAATTAAGGGTACCTTTTAAAACATCTACCAGCCCAAAATACCCTCTGAGCTTAAAGATCTTATGTAATGCCGGCTTTCGTAGATTAGCATCGATAAGTAATACTTTGTGCTCGGCATTATCAGCCAGGTAGCGCCCAAGATTAGCAGCGATCAAACTATTACCTGCCTTTGGCAAAGCAGAAACTATCAAAGCACTTTTTTGCTCATTACCTTTCATAGAAACCACTACTTGCTCAGCAAGATTTTGATAGGAACGTAAATAAGCAGAGCGTGCGCGTTTTTTACCAATTACTAATTTTTTCAGTGCTATATTCTTTATCAATACCCCTAAGGCTTTTGAAAAAATAAAATTAAAGGCTTGCGCCAATAATAAAATAATCCCAGCATTAACGAGCAACCAAGGAGTTTTTGCTAAAGGAATATTTCGCCATGAAGCGGTAATTTGATACAAAAACTGTACTACACTATTTTCATGGTCAAGCTGAAGCTTACTGGCAAAAACCCATAAAATTAAGAAAAGTGAAATTAAATTAATATAAATTTGTACTAAAAAACGTATAAGATTTAATAATCTCCCCGGCAATGGCCTGATCTTAGGAATATATCCTAATAAAGAAAATCCCAGGTACTCTTTAATCTCATCAGGAGTCTTTAAAGTAGAATCCATGCTCTCTAAACCAAATGCCAGTACGATCCCTAAACACGAACTTAAAAAAAGTGCCAAAATCATAGCCAATGAATTTGGCAATCCTGCCGGCTCAAAAGGCACTGTTGCCTGTTCAATTATTTTTACGCTTGCCGGGCCGATCGCCTCACTGTCAGAAACATTATCTCCGGAAAGATTATCTTCCATCCGTGAAATATTATCCTTTAACTGCATGATCACCAGGTGTTTTTCGCCGTATCTTTGCTGCAATTCCGCGAGCTGCTGCTCAAGGTCAAAAATACAATAGGAGCGGCTGACGGCATTGGCAATTTTCGCGGCAGTTTCCGGATTAAAATCCGTGGCAGTGATCGTAAATAGGTTAGTTTCTTTTATTTGCTCCACCTTAACCCTCTTTTTGAGATCCTCTAGCCGCATGCGAAAAATGATTTCATTTCTTTCTTTTGTAGAGTACCGTGCTAACTTTTTTTCCAGTGCCCTTGACTTCAAATCTACAATTAACGCCTTAAGTGGAGTGGCATAAGCTTTTTCATAATCCAACGGCTGCTCGCTTAGACGCAAACGCTTTACCGCGCGTTCAAGCACAGGGCTGGACTTTACCATCTCACTCTGGGAAAGGGTAAGTTCCGTAGAGCGATAGTCTGAAGCATCCTTAAAATAAGTATTCTCAAAATATTTCTTGGCAATACTGATCATTCTTACTTTAGACTCGTATTCCGGAGTCTTAAATTGCAGGCCAAGAAAAACCAGGGCCATAACGCAAAAAACAGTAGTAATGATCATGTTCCTTTGCCTAAAGATAATTCTTAAGTGATCTCTGAGTGTTGCTTGCTGCTCGTTCAAAATTGATTCCATTTAGCTCTCCTTAGTTTTAATTAAAACACCGCTTCCGACACAACCACCGTATCTTCCGGCTTTAGCAACACATCATCCCTGGAAGAACCATTCATGATCGAATTAATATTTACCTTAATTGTGGAGTAGCCTGAATTTTCACCTCTTGGCCTTAAGATCTTTACCACGCTGGTCTTACCAAAACGGGTAAATCCGCCGGCAAGGGAAATTGCATTTAAAAGTGTAGTATTCTCTTCCATCGTAAAAACTCCGGGTTTATTCACTTCCCCATAGACGCAGAACTTCGCCGGAGCAACTGTGACCATAATCGTATCTTCCGGTAGAATTTTCACATCTGCCTCAGAAGAACCGGCAAACACTTGATTCACATCCACATTAATCGTTTGAACAGCTCCCCCTTTGAGATTTGGGCGTAGAATCTTAACCTCTGCTCCTGGCCCAGGATTAGTCTTGCTAAAACCTCCGGCAACGGAAATTGCTTTTAAAAGTGTAGTATTTTCTTCCATGGTAAAGACTCCCGGATGAATTACGTCCCCGTAAACACAGAACCTTACCGGAGGGGCAATTGCTACCATGATCGTATCTTCCGGTAAAATCTTAATATCTGCATCAGTAGAACCGGCAAATACCTGATTCACATCCACATTAATCGTCTGAACAACTCCTGCTTCGCCTTTCGGACGAAGAATTTTGATCTCTGCTCCTGGCCCGGGATTGCCTTTACTAAAACATCCGGCAACGGAAATTGCTTTTAAAACCGTGATCCCGTCTTCTAAAGGATAGCCGCCTGGACGGATCACATCACCATAAACAAAAAACCTGCGGCTGCGCGATTCCTTTAGGCTTACAGAAACCAGAGGATATTTCATATAACCATCAGCCAATTTTTCCTCGATATTTTTCTGGATCTGGCTCAAAGTCATATTTTTTACTTCCACATTTCCGATATAAGGGAAAGAGATCATTCCATCCGGAGAAACCGTCAAAGTAATGGTTAATTTTTCCGGCTGAAGAATACTGGCATCGATAACATCCCCTATGCCGACTTTATATTCATCCGGAGCCTCAGCGCAGGCTAACCTCGTCAAACCAACTAACAACAACATAACCATGATTTTCATTAATAAACGTTTCATTTTATATCCTCCTATTTTGCCCCCACTCCAAATAAAACCACCGGATTGGTGTTAAGCATAATTTTAAAATCCAGCCAAAGCGACCAATGATCGATATAATAAAGGTCCAACTTTATCCACTTGTCAAAATCTCTGATTAAATTCCTGCCGTTAACCTGCCATAAACAGGTAATTCCCGGGCGCATACTTAAACGCCTTCTTTGCCATGATTCATATTCATTGACCTCTGTAGGTATTGGCGGCCGCGGCCCGACCAGGCTCATTTCACCTTTTAAAACATTAAATAATTGCGGTAATTCATCAAGGCTGGTCTTTCTTAAAAACCCGCCGATCGTGGTCAAGCGCGGGTCATTTTTCATTTTAAATACCGGCCCGTCCATTTCATTTTGCTCACGAAGTTTAGGAAGCATTTCCTCGGCATTCTCTATCATGGTTCTAAATTTATAAAGCATAAAGGTACGTACGTTCCTGCCGCATCTTTTTTGCCGGAATAATACCGGCCCTCTAGAAGTAATCTTAATCAGTAGCGCAGTCAATAACAAAACCGGGGATAACAGAATAATCAGCGACACCGATAAAAAGATATCTAAAAGGCGCTTGATTAAAAGATGCCACAATTTATCCGGAGTAGTCTCAAAGGTAAGCAACGGAAATCCGTTAAAATCTGTCTGCTTGGCCTTGGCAAACTGCATTTCAAAATAATCCACTGCCAGATGCATCCTTACCCCTTCTTTCTCAAAAAAATACATGCAATCTTCGATTTTATTCAGCCAGGAGCGCGGCACGACAAAAATTGCCTCATCGATCACGTTTTGATGCACAATTTGCGTTACGTCTTTAAATGTGCCTAAAACCGGATAGCCGCAAACTTCCTGATTTACCATTGCCTGCTCATCGTCCATAAAACCAATGATCCTTAAACCCCATTCAGAGTGTAGATGTATGGCATCCACCAAACGTTTTGCCCTTTTATTAGTCCCGATAATAAGGATATTTTTATAATTGTAGCCTTTGCTACGGCTAAATCTTAAGAAAGAAATCAAAAAAATCTTTTCCAGGAAAATAAATCCCGCAGCAAAAGTAAAAATAAAGAAGATAAATGCCCTGCTTAAAAATGGCAGTTTCAAAATATGGATCACAGAAGTAAAAATAATCAACCCACTGATAAAAGTTTTCAATACAATCAAGAGGATATGCGATACGCGCTTAGTGCGGAAAGGCTCATACATTCCGAAATAATGTAAAAGTGCCACCCACAAAAGCATTAAAAACGGAAGATATCCTGATATTGTATTAAAAGGATCGAAGGGAGATAAAACACTCCTTAGTAGATACCCTAGTACAAAAGCTGCTACCACAGCAATGGCATCAAAGAACATCGTGAATTTGGAAAAAACTTTTGCGTATTCTTTTAACATATCAAACTCTCTTGGTGATTAAATAATTTGTAAAATTGCTTATAAAGTTATTTAAAATTTTATTTTTCATTTAAGGCACATATTTTGGCAGCAATGGCTCAATTAATGCCGCAAAATCCTTAAGCGATTTGAGCGCAGCTGTCTGATTGTTATCTTTGATGTCCACGGAAAGTCGAATCAATGCACCAGAGGTCCTTTTGCCAAAAGTACGATCCGTGACCACTTTCCATTGCTGTTTCATATATTTATCTGTGTAAAGGGAACCTGCTTTATACCAATAAAACATTAGCTGGCGCTCATTCCCCTTTTCAATAACTAATTGTTTAGCTTTTATTAAACCAGTAAGCTGGACTGCTTTTTGATCTACGATAGTGGCGCCTGTGCCAATAAAACAAACTTCCGGTGGATGGCTGACTTTGCGGTTATCTTCCGAATAAATCAGATAAAGATAAATTGATTGGCCTTGGGCATTCTTATAATCTCTTAAAATCAGGTTTCTGGTCTCTAAAATCTCGTAATCTCGATCAGAAAGCGGCACATCTTTTGCTTTCCATTCTCCTATCTGCATAGGAAAATTCGAAACTTTAATCTTTAAGGCAATATCTTCACGCGGAGATTGATATGACTTCAAGCCTATAGCCGCAGCGATTGCCAATATTGCAATTACAATAATAAAAGTTTTGTTATTCATGATTACTCCAATAATTTTCCGATTAATAATAATCCCAAAAACGCTAAAACAAACACCACTACTCCCATTGTGTCATGAAACAACCCAGTAGAAAATTTTGCACCATACATCTCGCTGACTAAGGATAGAGCCACAATTCTCACAATATTTGTGGATACGGCAATCGGCACCGAAGCAAGAAATAAAATTGCTTTTCTTGGCCGTGAGATATTGGAAAAATAAGCCATTAATGCGCCCAAAGCAATCAAGGCAATCAATGACCTGATTCCCGAACAGGGATCCTCTACAATCAGATATGCATGCATGGTCTTAATTACGCTGCCGTCTCTAAGTGCTGGAATTCCGAATAAATTATTTAAGGCAAAGGTCGATACCTGGGCAGCAAAAATTTTCAGCTTAAAACTGATATTGGCAATCGCAACAAGCGGTAAAGGAATCATAAAAATTAAAAATAGGATCGGGAATAATAATTTCTTCAGGTATTCCTTTCCTAAAAATAATAAAACTAACCCGATAAGAACCGGTAACAAAGAAAATC
>JAQUNE010000086.1 GCA_028717765.1 Candidatus Omnitrophota bacterium
TTCTATCTTAAGTTTTCCTTCAGCAAACAACGAAATAGCCTGCGGATAAAGCTTGTGTTCTAATTTATGGATCTTAGCCTCCAGGGATTCTAAGGTATCATCCTCTTCTATCCCTACCGTAGCCTGTAAAATTATCGGGCCATGATCCATTTTTTCATCGACAAAATGCACGGTTACCCCAGTAACCTTTTGCCCGTAATCAAAAGCATCCTTAATCGCGTGCCCCCCCTTAAAAGCGGGCAAAAGAGCCGGATGAATATTTAAGATGCGGTCCTTGAACCTGGAGACGAACTCCGGGCTTAATATACGCATAAAACCTGCCATAATTACCAAGTCAATTTTATTTTCTTCCAGATACTGGATAATCTTATTCTCAAAATCACCCTTTGTCGCAAAGTCAGCACTTTTTACTAAAATTGTTTTTACCCCCGCGCGTTTGGCACGGCTAAGCACACCAGCACCGGCAGTATCGCAAACTAATAAACTTAAATTTGCCTTAATCTTGCCCTTCTTTACTGCCCGGGCGATTGCGCTAAAATTACTTCCCCTACCTGATGCGAAAACCGCAATATTCATTCTTTTTTCCTTTCTATTCTAACCATGGGATCTTACGGTGATAAACTAAACTCGCAATCCCCACTATTCCAATAATGCCACCTACAATTACTAAGATCGCAACCGGAGCAAACTTCTCCGCGAGAAAGCTACTGATGAACATAAATAAAAGAAATCCCAAATGCATTACTATTTCTAAGGAACTAAAGATTTTCCCCCGCATTTCGCTTTCGCTGGAATTATGAATGATCGTGTTTGAGGCAATCATAATCGGAGCAATCGTCATCCCTAGGAAAAATGCCAAAAGTGCGGCAATTTTAAAATGGGGATAGCGATGAATAGTCAATGCGAACACTGTGAGCATTATTCCACTTAAAATAAGTGAAATAAAAATCATCTTATAATGCGAAATACGTTGGCCAAAGCGGCCGTAAAGTAAAGAGCCCAAAAATAATCCCACCCCAAGGAACATCACCAAAAGCCCTAGATCCTTGGTCACTGAGTTTAGGGTTTTCTGTACAAAAACAATGATTACCACATAGACCGCTCCCAACGCTGACCATAAAATAAAGGTAATTGCGGCAGTAAACCTGATGTCCTTTTTACGGATAAAATATAAAATCCCTTCTTTAATTTCCGTAAGCACCGATTTTCTAATCACCTCGACAATTTCCTTACCGAATTTTTTAAAATTCATCCGCGTGCATGACCTACAGGAAATAAAATATATGCATGCCCCAGAAACAAGAAAACTAAAAGCATCCAGATAGAATCCGCCCCTGGCTTTTAACCATTCTACGATAATACCACTAATGCCAAAACCTAAGATTGCCGCAATCATCCCGGTTGTATTTACCAGGGAATTAGCAATGAGAATGTCCTTCTTATCCACCAAATCCGGGATAATCGATAATTTTGCCGGGACAAAAAAACGGCCGATAGAGAATATCACAAAAACAACCAGATATATTGGGATGAGGTTTTTTAGGTTTAAGAAAAAAAATGGGATGGTAAATACTAAAATTGCCCTTAAAAAATCACAGATAAACATTGTACGGCGCCTATCCCACCTATCCACATAGGCTCCGGCAAGCGGGCCGATGAGAAATACCGGGATGATCGTAAAGGAAAGGATTTTAGCGATATCCAAGGTAGAGGTTCCGGCGCGGGAAGAAATAAAGGCAATTAAGGCCATCTGGTCCAGCCGGTCTCCTACTTGAGAGATGATCTGGCCGACCCAGAGAAAAAAGAAATTGCGGTTCTTCAGGACCTGCGTAAATTTAGTCATATTAAAGAGCCGATGAGTGGAATTGAACCACCGACCCGCGCTTTACGAAAGCGCTGCTCTACCAACTGAGCTACATCGGCAATTTTGTTTTATTATACCAATTTTCTAGTGATAGTCAATCCAAAGAGTTGGCTTAAAAAATCAGTTGACAAAAACGCAAATTATGATATATTTAGGACAATTGAACGGATTCAAAAGGAGCACAGAGATTAGCACTTTAATACCGTAAAGCTAGAAAATTCCACTCATTCGCTTTACGGTTTTTTTGTGCCAATTTAGACAATGATTGCACCCGGCCTTATCGGATAGGCCGGTGTACATTCGTATGTAAAGGGGGTGAAACGTAACAGATGGCAAAAGGTAAAGTAAAGTGGTTCAGCAATCAAAAGGGATATGGCTTTATCACGCGTGAAGATGGCAAAGACGTGTTTGTGCATTTTAGCGCAATTAAAGGCGATGGCTATAAATCCTTGGCAGAAGGCGACGAAGTCGAATTTGAGGTAACTCAAGGGCCTAAAGGCGAACAAGCTAGCAACGTAACTAAAGCATAAGACGATTAATCTAAGCCACCCGGCCATATCTGATTGGCCGGTGCGCCGCTTTATGCGGCGAATAAAAAACCCCGCTACTGTTTAGTAGGGGGGCTTCTCTTTTCCCGAAAATATATTAATTACTCTTGCCCGTTATCCATAGTAATTTTAGTTCTAGAATGTGGAAATACATCTGGGTTAGTCACTGGCTTACCATCCTGTCCAACTACTGTAAAAGTTGGCAGTTGCAGCGGTGGTTCTTGAGCAGCAGGCTGCCTAGGCGCAGATAACTGTCCGGAATTCGGGTCATATAATTGCAATCCGTTTTGCGGGGTATACATCCTTATATCTGAGCCCCCTTGGACATTGGTCTGTCCGGTGATTACGGTCCTGCCACCAGCAGGGTTATTAGGATCAACACCTTCCACAACTATCATGTTCCTGCGTAAGGTATTACCCACATCTTCTATGGCTTTGTCTAACTTATGATACGGATCAGGGTTAACCGCATCACGAAATTCTGATGTCATTCTTTCTTGAAAGGTACGAGTATCAGGTAGTGGCACCACTTCTACTGAGGTAACTTTCATTGGCCGCTGTTCAACAGGCGGCAATACACTAAACGTGTTAGAAGTGTCTGTGCGGCCCCAATTAGCAAGCACATTGACCTCTTTTACTCCGTCTGCCTCCCATTGCCCGCTCCATGTCCCTGTACTCATATCCTGACCTGGCTTAACCATGAGTGCTCTGATTTGCAGGCCTTGGTCATTAAGGTTGAGGGCTTGTTCGCTAGGAGCGACTGTTCTATATTCTATATTATCTCCGTTCCTAACCGCCTCTTGAACCATAAATCTATTTCCATCATTTGCAACATTAACTCCGTCATTTGTGCGGATTAAACGGTATTCCTTATCTTGATTAGAATCATATACTTGTACTGCGGCAGTTTGTGCCCCGTCCCTCATCTGCCCCATTACATCTTGCCAGGCTGCCTGAGAACGTACTGTAGGGTCTTCCGTGGTCAAATTATTTGTCCTTAAATCGCTACTATTTTGATAGCCCGCAGTATCTATTTGGTGATCGAGATCTGTTGAACGTGTACCTAAACGTTCATCATAAACATTGGAAATCGGTGGCTCTCCCCAAAACTCTTCTGAATCATCTATTGTTTCCTGATCATCCTGCGCATGAACATAACCTAAACCAGCTAGTTGAAAAACAAACACAACAGTAGCAAAAAACATTACACCTTGACCCAAGGTTGACTTTCTCATTTCTTCTCCTCCATTTTTACTGTTTTATAAACTTTTTACTATGTGGCAGATTTTTCTATTACGTGTTAAGTTTAACATCTCCAAGGTTACTTTCAAGGGTAAAATAGGCCGAAAAAGAAAGCGGTTCCAATTGCCTTTTTTACTAAACGCCTCCAAAACTATCATCTGTGCCGCCTCGGTTAGGTTCTATGACTTCAATCGGAGGCAAAGCTCCGGCTTCAATTGCTTCTTCTACGTTCTTATGTGCTTTATAAGGAGTTGCGCCTGAAGCTCGTTCTTGATTATATTGATCAATATACGCTTCGCTATTTATACCGCCAAGGTCCTTAAAAATATCCCGATGCAGATCATCCTCACTTACGCCCGCACCATTTGCCATTTCTTGAAAAAGGGCTTCTCTTTCCTGCTCCTCCCTTGCATTTTGCATCTGCCCTAAAGAACTACCGAGGATCTTCTGAACATTTTCCATCTTTTCTTCTTCTGTAGGTTGTGGCAGAGCTCCAGACTTAATCGCATTTAACACAGTATTATATGCCTCCTCAGAAGATCTTCCGGAATTTTGCTCTTGTTTAAATTGGTCAGAATAGATCTCTTCATAATCTGCGTTTCCCGCGGCCTGTCTCTTAAGGACATTCTTATATGTATCATCGAAATCATGCCCATACTTCTTAGGATCAAACCCTTTTAAAACCCAATCTGTTTCTGAATCTTCCTTCGGTGGCGGCAAAGCTCCAAATCTGATAGCGTCTAATACTGTACCAGTAGCCGCAATTCTCTCTTCATCAGTAGCATATCCTTCATGGCCAATTGCTTCATTCCATGCCTGAAGATAACCTTCATTCTGCGCATTAAACCACTCACGAGGAGGAGATTTTAATTCGGGGTTCGCAGTTGCATATTCCGGGTTGCCTATCGACCAATACTCTGCCTCTTCAGGTGCTTCATAATCATAATCATCATAATCTGATAGTACCGGATCTGGTTGTACCTCTTCTTCTGCATAGAGATTTCCTAATTTTAATCCAAAGCAAACCAATAACAACATAAGCACAAATACAAATCTTTCTAATACTATTCTCCGTGGCTGAGACATTTTTCTCCTCCTATAATTGCATGTTACATAAAGGATGGCATATTTTGGGATAATTTAAAGGTGTATTCGAGCGGCTTGTGAAAGCGGTTTCTGAATGGGAGAAAACAAAAAACACCGTAACTGCACAGCTACGGTGTAAATTTCTTGAGGTAATTTATGCCGAGGGAGGGAATCGGACCCCCCACGCCGGCCTTTTCAGGGCCGCGCTCTACCACTGAGCTACCTCGGCTTTTAACCAATTGGCGAATCCCCCATGTTTTATGGGGGGAGAACTACCTCGGCTCAAATTTAAGCAATTTTACCATAAACGGCGAAAATAGCAAGTAGATTAGAAAAAGCGTGAAGATCATTATTTCCGGTAAAAAAAACGCAGTTATCCAATAAAAAACAACCAGGCTTAAACTTACAATCAATAAAACCACTAATATGGCAACCTTTGAGCGAGAAAAAATTTCTTTTAGATAATCTAAGTTAAGATACTTTACTCGGGAAACCATTAGTATTGACAATAATAAAACTAATAAAATAAAGAGCCCGGATGGTGGCAACTGTGTGTATCTGCGGTAGATTAAAATAAATGAAGCTAGCACGCCTCCGCTGACTGTAGTAGGTAGCCCCAGGAAATAATTTACCAGTTGTTCCTTGGGAGTAATATTGTATTTGGCAAGTCGAAATACGCTGCAACCAAGGTAAATAAATAGCGCCGAGGTTGCCAAAAAGTGAAAACTCTGATAGATAAAAACATAACCTAGGATTGTCGGGGCAATCCCAAAAGATATCACATCTACTAGAGAATCTAGTTCCTTGCCAAAAGCGCTGCTCTGCGGATTCTTTCTTGCTACCTGGCCGTCAACCCCGTCAAAAAGAACGGAAAGAATAATTGCCCAGCTGGCAAAAGTAAAATGCCCCTCCAGGGAAAAAATAATCGAAACGAACCCAAAGAACAAGCTTAAGCCTGTAAGCAGATTGGCTAAGGCATTATAATAATTCATCTTGCCTCTTCCATAATCTTCGTATAAAAAGTATTCGCCAGTTCTAAATCAGGGAGATGATGCCTGCGGGCGGAAATTCTAATCCGTGTGGTTGCGTGGGTTAATCTGATTAAATTAATCTCCACGATACCCGCCTTCACTGCTACTTGCAAAAATCCTTTTGTGTTATCTTCCTGCCTTATTGTCCCCTGGATCCTACCGACTTCATAAGCAGCGCTCCAAATGCTATCATAGGGTTTATCTGTATCGCCTTGCACTGTATCTTTGCTGATAGCGACAGCACCCACTACCCCTACTGCCCCGCCGATAATAAAAGGTAAACAGCCGGAAGAAAAAACAGCTAAAGAAAATATCACTAAGGAAAAAATGATTTTTCTCATTTCAGCTCCTTTTTAGAAAATACCCTGGAAAAACAAAATATTGAAAGAGCCAGAATTATTCCCCAGGAAATTACCAGAAAAAACCAACCACCTAGACTCATTTTATTTCCCCAATTTTTTCTTTCTGCGTGCCCAGGCAATCTTTACCAAAACCGCCAGGAGTAAAAAGATAACTACTAAACCTAATCTCGTACCCAGAATAAATGGCTTATTAGTTGCTGAAACATTTTTCATAAAAATAATCGGCAACCATTCCTGCCAAAACCACATCCCTAAGATAGAAAATAGGAATAAAGGTGTAATATATTTGATGATAAATT
>JAQUNE010000087.1 GCA_028717765.1 Candidatus Omnitrophota bacterium
AACTGTTTACAAGAGCGATATGGAAAATATTTACGGATTATTTTTAAGGCCTCTCTAAGCAATTTTGCGCTCGTATAAGGGCCAAAATAACGCGCATTAACTTCTTCTCTTTTACGCGTAACGCAAATCTGGGGAAAATCCTCTTTGGTAATTTTTACCCAGGGAAAACTCTTATTATCACGTAACGACACATTATACTTTGGCTTAAATTTATGGATCAGGCTAGCCTCGAGTATCAAAGCCAAGCTCTCCGTCTGAGTCAGCCTATATTCGATATCAAGGACATGTGAGATTAAGGCTACGGTCTTACTGGAAAGGTCGCGGCCAAGATAACTTAAGAGGCGCTTTTTTAAGGACTTGGCCTTGCCGATATAAATTATTTTACCCGAAGCGTCTTTCATCAAATATACGCCCGGCGCATCCGGCATTTTCGCGATAATATTTTTTAAATTGCTACTACTCATCAAAAAGCCTTCTTTTTATTCACCCAACTCCAAAGCTGATGAATTTCCTTCACCCTGAAGATAATGCAAAAAATTGCGTAAGAAATGATCCCCGCGCCAATTAAAAAACCTAGATATGCAAATTTCATTAAGCCATGCTGCGGGAAAAAAGTTGCCTTTTTTAAAAGCAAATAACAAACTCCTCCCATTCCCAGGCTGGCCGCGCAGATCCTGAAAAATGCGTAATAGATATCCGTTGTAAATTGTAGGGAAATTTTTTTCTTTAATATAGAAAAGAGCATTAAAGAAGTAATAATCCCGGAAAGCGAAGTAGCCAAGGCAATGCCTGATAATTTCATCGGATACATTAACGCTAAAATAAAGATCACATTCAGCACTAAAGTAAGCGCGGCAATTTTAGTCGGCGTTACCGTATCTTTTAAAGCAAAAAAACAGGCCTGCATAATTCTTGTAGCCGCATAGGCAAACAAGCCAATACTGTAATAAAAAAGAATGTCCGCGGTCATTCTCGCGGAAAATGCATCGAATCTTCCGCCCTGAAAAATAGTCGCAACCAAAGGCCGGGCTAAAACCATGAATCCTACTGAAGCAGGAATAATGATAAAAAAAGTCGCGCGTAACCCAAAAGAAACCGAGAGGCGTAATTTTTCGTAATTTTCTTCCAGTGCCTGGGTAGAGAATGTCGGCAGCAAAACCTGAGAAAGCGAATTACTAAAGATCCCCAGAGGAAAAAGAATCAGGCGGTAGCCGAAATATAACCCTGCCACACCACCTTCCCCGACAATGTTTGCCATTGACCCAAAGATTGTATCAACAAAATTATTTAACTGATAAATACAGGAGCTTAAGAGCCTGGGGAGCATTAATTTACCGATAGTTTTCGCTTCAGGGTGCCGGAACTTATGAAAAAGTTTCAAGCGAAAACCTTTTCTATAAAGCATAGGAACCTGGATCAAAAGCTGTAAGGCCCCGCCTACTAGGACGCCTAATGATAAGCCTTTGATACTTTCTCCAAAGAGTAGCGCAAAGATAATAATCGAAATATTTAAGAGGCAGGGTGCAAAAGCCGGAATGCTAAAATGTTTCAAAGAATTCAATATTGCCATGGCATAAGCTGCCAGGCAAATTAACAAGCAATAAGGAAAGATGATCCGGTTTAATTTCACCGTAAGGGTAAATTTTTCCGGATCCCCGATAAAACCCGGGGCAATCAGGCGCACAATTATCGGTGAAAAAACAATACCAATAACAATCACAACGCTTAGAACAATCAATAAAAGGTTTAAAACAACATTCGCCAGCTCCCAAAATTCCTCTTTTGATTTTTTTGCCGCGTATTCACTAAAGACCGGCACAAAAGCGGCATTTGCAGCACCTTCGCCAAAGAGATCACGGAAAAGGTTGGGGATTTTAAAAGCGATCACAAATGCCTGGGCATAAACATATACACCAAAGAGCCTGGCAATCACCACGTCCCGGATAAAACCTAAGACCCGGGAGCAAAGTGTGGCAAAACCAATGACCGTAGCGGATTTAACGACTGATTTATGGATTGACATCTGCTCTTAAATATGCTATAAATTTGTGGTAATAATTTTAACCTAGAAGGAGAATATTATGCCTAGACGCAAAACATCAATCAAGAAAAAACGCCAAGACAAAAAGAAGCACCTAAGGAACCTGAAAATCAAGGTACAAATCAAAAAAACTTTGAAAAAATTCCAGGCGCTTTTATTCGAAAAAAAGATTGAAGAAGCTAAAGATTTCTTAAAACAAGTCTATAAACAACTGGATAAAGCGGCAAAGAAACAGATCATCCATCCTAATACCGCGCGGCGGAAAAAATCACGCCTTGCTTTAAGGCTTGCGAAGAGCAAATAAGGAAATTTTTAAACCGCATAAGCCAATTACCAATTTCTCCAAGGCTAATTCTGGCTTTAATTTCCCTCTTTTAATTTCCAGGTCGCAATTTAAGAGCAGCTTAAGTTTTTGTTTTAATTCCACGGGCCTGCGGATATCCCTTTCCCAAGTATACCTTAAGCCTCCCATGATCCGTTCTGCCTTCTCCCCGTTCTGCAAAAGCTCATTTAATAAACGTAATGCAGCATCTATTTTTCCTACTTCTATCTGCCGATTTAAAGCAAAGGTATCCGGAAGTTTGATGGAATTAAAGTAAGAGACTTGGGCGTAATTCGATAGCTTACGCACAAAGTCATCCCGGGGTTGCTGATGGTCAAAATCCAGGATCAAGACAGCCCTTGGCTGTAAGGCCTTTAGTTGCCCTAGAATAAAATCCTTAATTTCTGCTTTAAGGGCCTGCGCGCCCCTAATGAGGATAATTCTTTTTTTCGCTTTGACCGGAAGCAAGAGGATCTTTTCCTGGAAACCCTTGAGGTCCAATTCACGGCCGTATAAGGTATCCAGATTAAAATCTTCTGTTTGCTTAGCGAGAAAATTTTCCTTAATTTTACTGATTTTTAGATCTTTGGAAAGGCTATCAGTACCGATAAAAAGATATAGGGAATTATCTTTTTCTACCATTCTTCCACGGCGCGTTCCACAACACGGCGGGCTAAATCATCTAAAGCTTGGGTAACGGCAACACTCTCATCTTTACGTTCTGCGGCAACCGGATAAAAAGAAGTAAAATAATTGGCATAGCCGGTAAAACCATTTTCTTCCCAGAGCAGTCTATTTTCCTGATTATCCCAAAGGCTCATATTTACCCTGACATTCACACGGTATTCCTGCACATCATCATTATCGGAATATCGTAATGGGTCTCTGGCAAAATCTATAACCTCGCCCTTAAGGACTAAATCTGCGGTTTGGTCCTTAACAGGCTTCAGATTACCGTCAAAAAGAAATTTATTCGTGACTGCAACGGTGACATCGGTTTCCAGGGAAGGACGATAGATCTTGTATTTATTTTCCGCGTTGATTTCCTTGGTAATATCGATCTTATTAATAAAAGGCGTAATATAAATGGTGCGGTATTTATTGGAAATCGAGGAACGCGTAGTATAGCCGCAAGCCGAAAGCAACAAACTACATGCTGCGAGAAAAACAAAGACGTATACTTTTTTCATTTCTTCTTCTCCAATGCCCTTAATTTCTCCATTGCCTTTGCTGACCAAGGGCTCGTGGGATTATTATTGATAATATCATTATAATAAATTTTTGCTGCTTCATATGCTTTTTGTTTTTCATAGAATTTAGCAATATTAAAATTGGCCTCTGCCTCTTTTTCCCTAAGGTCATCGATTTGTTTTTCTGCTTCGCGAGAAAGGCTGGCATCCGGATGCTCACGGACAAAATCCTCGAATTTCTGCTCTGCTTCTTTGGCTGCTGCCTGGTCATAACTCGGGCCCCGCGATGTAGCAGCGCGGCAGGAAGCAATCTGGTATTTAGATGCCTCTGCCCATTCGCTATTCGGGTAATTTGTAATTACTTTGTTAAAAGCATCCTCGGCCTCATAGTAACGCAATAAACCCTTGAGAACCAACCCTAATTTATATTGGGCCTTAGCTGCATATGGGCCGTAGGTAGAGTTTTCGATAACTTTAGTAAAAATTTCAATGGACGGATTTTCTACTGGCAAAGGCACCCCTAAGGCTTTGCGTTTTTCTCCGGACATAAAGGCTTCGCCGATCTTATATTCGCGCTCGATAATCTCCTGAATGCGCTCTGAAAAAGGATATTTATCAATCACCTTCTGATATGCCAGAAAAGCCTCGTAAAGATTGTCCTGTTCTTGCTCTATTAATCCCAGGTAATATTGGCTCTCAGAAGCTTCGAAAGATTTCGGGTAGGCCTTAAGCAGCTTAATAAATTCCAGCTTGGCATCTTTATAGTTCTTAATTTCATAAAGCGCAAGGGCAAAGCCAAATTGCTCTTTAGGCGTAGGCTTAGGGATATTTTTGGGGTTTGTCCATTTCTTTGTTTTTGGTGTCCAGATCCAATAAGAATAGGCTGGACTTGCCAAAAGGCAGAAAAAAACCAAACACAGGCCAATAACATATCTTTTCATTAATTTCCCCTTCTAATTATTGGAAGCAGCGTTTTACTAAGAAACCTATTTTACCTCTGAATAGGCAATTCATCAACACAAATTTAACTGTGTTAACTTAATTTTAGATAAGCTCCGGGTAGGCCAATGAGAAAAAAGTTAAGCTTAAGAAGTAAAGCCACAAGAATCTCTGTGGCAGGGGCAAAAAAATGCGCTAAAAGCGGTGAAATGACCCCTGCACAAATCAAACTAAAGCCGCAAAGGGTAATTAAAGTTGCCAAAGGCACGATAAAGAGATTCGCCACTGCAGTAACAGGAGAAAAAATCCGGAAATAATATAGGATTAATCCCATTGTGCCGATCCAAGCGGAAAAAGAAACTAATAACCCTTCTAAGATAAACCGTAAGGGTTTTACCTGTATAGATTCGATAGGCAAAATTGATTTTATCTTTGGATAAAGATAAATAATAGATACTACGCTCAGAAAAGAGAGCTGAAACCCAATATCAAACAACTGGTTAGGATTATTAATCAGGATAAAAACTGCAGCCATTGCACAAGAGTTATAAATATCCGGGTCTCTTTTAATAAAATAAGCTGCCAGAAAAACTATACCCATCACCGTAGCACGCACTACAGGATTAGAAGTACCGGTAAGAAAACAATAAATAACTAAAAGTACCATAGCAATAAGAATCCTGATCTTTCTGGGTATTCTGCAAATTTTAAGTAGTAACATGATCAGAAAAGCCACTATTCCAACATTAAATCCGCTTACTACCAGAATATGCACAGTGCCGCTTTTGATCATTGCATTATAAATTGACTGTGGGATATTACTTTTTTCTCCGAGAACCATAGCATCAAGTACTGCCGCGCAAATAAAGGAAGTATCGCGAAAGATGATTTTCTCCAATTTATCTTTTAGGCGCAGGGAAAATTTTCTTAAGAAGAATCCCTGATTATTATTTAATTTTACGATACCTGATTTTGGCAAAACATAATATACGGTATAAATTCCCTGGCGATTTAAATAATCCCGATAAGAAGAACTGTTTTTGTCAAAATTAAATAACCGGTATAAATGGCCCTTTACAATTAATTCCTCCCCAAAGGCCAGATCGGCTTTAGAAGCCAGGCGTACCAAAGTTTTACCGCAAGAATAATATTTCTTTCCAGAAAATTGTATTTCTTTTGCCTGGAAAATAAAGCTGATGCGGTTATGCACAATACTCGGCTGACTTTCTACAAAACCTTTAATGGTTAAAGAATTTTTGCTTTTGTAAAATACGTATTTACTAATGTGGTTGGCAGGAAGGATCCGGGAATTTTGCAGGGTTACTGCTCCGAAAAGAAAAACTGAACAGCAAAGAATTATATTTCTAAAAATCTTTGGCAGTGGCAGAAAAGAGAAACAAATAAAGGCTAGATCAATAAAAAATAACAAAGGAAACGCAGATTTAAATAAGTACCCTATGTAGATGCCAAAAGCAAAAACCAGGGCTAAAACTACAAGAGGATAACGCATTATCTAATCGTTAGATAGCCCTTAATCTTTTCAAATTTATTCTCATTAATACCCGAGATACTTTTTAATTCCTCTAATAGAATAAATCTGATTTTAAGTTTCTTGGCCTCTAAAATCCTTGTAGCAAGCTTTTCGCCGATTCCGGGGATTGCCATTAATTCATCTTTATTGGCCATATTTAAATCTAACTGGATGATTTGCGGATCCAGACAAATCATGCTTCTTACCGGAGCATATTTTTTTGCCAAAAAATTAATTCCTGTTCCAGATAGGGCAATAGCTAGCAAAAATAGCAATACCTGCTGCTCTTGGCGGGTGAAGTTTAACATTTCCTACCTCCTACTATAATAGACGC
>JAQUNE010000088.1 GCA_028717765.1 Candidatus Omnitrophota bacterium
AAGATTGCAGACAAAATAACCGAAATTTACAGAAAGAAAGGCCGCACTACCTCCCGCGCCTATCTGCCCCCGCAAACTATTAAAGACGGAATTCTTACGATAAAAGTCATCGAAGGTAAAGTAGGAAAAATCGACATCAGGGGAAACCGTTATTTTCGCACGTCTTTGTTGGAAAAAAAATTAAACTTAAGCCCAAAGATTATTTCAATTACGAAACTCTCCAAAATTCTCTTACCTATATAAATCAAAACCCCGACAGAAAGGCGAAAGCCATTTTAGTCCCCGGCGTTGAGCCCGGCACAACCGATATAGTAATAGAGGTAAAGGATAACCTTCCGATACATATAGGGTTTGATTATGATAATTTCGGTTCCCGCTATATGGAAAAAAACCGCTGGGCATTTGTTTATGAAAATAACAACCTTTTGGGTTTTGACGACAGGTTGTATCTTAAATATCAAATGTCTCAAAAAGGCTTATACAACTTAAAAAACTTTAGATATATCTATCCTGTAAACGAAAAGACAGAAATCGGCGGCTATTATTCGCATAGCCGTCTGGTGCTTGGAAAGGAATTCCGCGCTTTAAGCGCCGTAGGTAAAGCCAATATCGCCGGTATCTTCGTAAACCAGGCTGTATATGCAAACAGGATACTTGACTTAAGGTATAATTTCGGTTTCGATTACAAGGATATTAAAAACTATCTTTTAGGCGCGGAATCTTCCCGTGATGAAATGCGGGTTATCAAAAATGGTTTGGATATCGATATTACGGATAAATTCGGCAGAACGATTATTACTCCTGAAATTGACGTAGGAATACCCCGCATGTGGGGAGGCCTTACCGCGAAAGACTCGAAGGCGTCACGCGCGGGCAGCGGCGGGCAATTCGTTAAGGGGGTTTTTAACTTCTACAGGCTCCAGCCAATGCCATATTCATCCGCGCTTTTATTTAAAAATTCCGCGCAGCTTTCCAATTATAACTTAACCGCCGCAGAACAATTCCAAATTGGAGGCGCGCAAAGCGTGCGCGGTTACGGCCCGGGCGAATTTGCCGGCGACAAAGGCATATACTCTTCGGTTGAATGGTCGTTTCCGGCATATGGCCTTCCCAAGGGTATAAAGGTTCCGCTTACCGAAAGCAAGCTTTATGACGCGCTCAGGCTCGTTTGTTTCTATGACTGGGCGAACAGCCGTTTGAATAATCCTCAGGCCGGAGAAGAAAAAAGCGATACGCTTCGCGGTTGGGGATATGGCGTTAGATTTAACGTAAAAGATTTATCTTTGAAATTTGAAATGGGTTATCCCTTAGGTAAGCTTCCCTCAGATGGTAACCGCGCGCATCCCTGGGTTGAGTTCAGCTGGAGATTTTAATGAGCACATCATTTTTCCAAGCGCGAAACGCATAGAAAAAGTAATACCGTAAAAACATCTTTAAGTTAACTTCAAGAAGAATCAAAAAACTTGCCTCCCGCCATTTAATTAAACTACCTCTTGACTTATTTTAACATAGGCGTAAAATCGCTATTGTGATAACTAAAATACGCCACATATGATAAAACGTATTCTCAAAGAAAACATTTTAAAACATGCCTTCCGTGGGCAGGTCCTGATTATTCAAGGGTCTCGTCAGGTAGGTAAGACCACCCTTTCTTTAGAAATCGTAAAGAATTTAAAGACTAAAGGAGATGCCTGCATTTTTAATTGCGATGACCCGGATCATCGGGCTCTTTTGGAAAATCGCGGCCTTGAAGCGTTGAAGAGTACAGTTGGGAAAGCAAAAATAGTTTTTATCGATGAAGGGCAAAAGCTTTCAACAATAGGTCAGACGCTTAAACTTTTGGTAGACTACTTTAAAAAGTCCGTTCAAATAATTGTTACCGGCTCATCGACAATGAATCTCTTAGACAAAACACAAGAGGCTTTGACCGGGCGCAAAAAAGTTTATACGTTATACCCTATTTCTTTAGAAGAAGTTGCCAGAAATAGCCCCGTCGAAAAGAAAGAACTTGAAACCCTGCTTATATTTGGCAGCTATCCCCATGTCGTCACCGAACGTAAGAAAGAGAATAAAGTCGATATTCTTAAGGAATTAAAAACCAGCTATCTCTATCGAGATGTATTTGATTTTCAGGGGATGAAGAATGCCGATATCTTTATGAATCTCGTTAAAGCCCTGGCGTATCAAATAGGTAATGAAGTTTCATATACTGAATTAGCTAATCTTTTAAGGATAAATCGGGCCACAGTTGAGCGCTACATCCATGTTTTAGAACAAAGTTTTATTGTTTTTCGCCTTCCCGTATTTACCCGAAATAAACGGCGTGAGCTCTCAAAACTTAGGAAAATTTATTTCTACGATGTGGGCATACGCAATGCCATAATTAATAATTTTAATCCGCTTAATAAACGAGATGATCAAGGCGCGTTATGGGAAAATTTCATGGTTGTTGAACGCATGAAATATCGGGAATACCATCATATAGAGGCAAACCAGTATTTTTGGCGAACTTATGACGGCAGTGAGGTTGACTTGGTGGAAGAACGTGAAGGCCGGCTTTACGGTTATGAATTTAAATGGAAACCACGGCAACACGCAAGGGTTCTTGCGAAATGGAAAGAGTACAAAGGAAGTTCCTATCAGATTATTACTCCTGATAATCTAAAAAGTTTTGTTCAATAGCCTATGGCATGCTATGAAAAATAAAGATTTCTATGAAGAGAAAGGATAAACATTTAGGCTCTAGTTTTGATGATTTTTTCAAAGAGGAGGGTATCTTGGAAGAGGCGTAAGCTGCCGCAGCAAAAAAGGTAGTTACGTTTTAGGCTCGAAAAATTATGAAAGCAAATAAAATTTCAAAGTTAAGAGTGACAATGAGAATGCATATGAAAAGCCATACTCAATTAGATAGGCTTCTCGGCCCACATAATCAATCTGTTACGCTTCTAACATTGGAAAAGGCTGCCAATGCTCTAGATAAGCGTTTAGGTGCCCAGCTTGTACGAGAGATAATTTAATTTTGCCCGTTTGTAAATTTTCTGTAAACCGAAATCAGTGTAAATTCTTGCTTCCTAAGCCACTGCGCCTTAGTAAGTTATAAAAACATTAAATTTTCGGCTTGACATTCTTTGATTAAAGTGTTATATCTTATCTACTTTTGAAAACGTTTACAGTTTCCTAATCCACGGGGTAAAAATTGAGATCGTTTAAAAAATCAAAAAAAATTAGTATTTGCAAAATAGCCGTTTCGGCTATTTTTCTTTTTTTATTTTCCCCGATTTGTTTTTCGCAAAATCTTCCCGATGGCGGCACAGTCGTAGACGGCTCCGCCACCATAAACTACACCAATCCAACTACGGTAGACATAAACATTGCCAGCGACAAATCAATCATTGACTGGAACAGTTATAATGTCGCCGCGGGCCATACCGTAAACTATAACCGCGATTCGTCTTTTATTTCTTTAAACCGCGTAACCGGAGTAAACCCGTCAGAGATTTTCGGCACAATCAACGCGCAAAACGGGCAAATCTTTTTAGTCAATCCAAACGGAATTATTTTTGGCTCAGGAAGCCACGTTAACGCGGCAGGCCTGGTTGCTTCAACTCTTGATATTTCAAATGAAGATTTTATGAAGGGCAACTACGAATTTTTTAAAGTTGCCGGCAAAAATGGTTCTATCGTAAACAAAGGAATAATTCGAACCACAAAGCCGGGAGGCTACGTTTGTCTTTTTTCCCAGGCAATCGATAACCAGGGTGTTGCCATAGCTGATTTAGGAACAGTTGCTTTGGCAGCCGGCGAAGAAATCACCATGAGCCTGGATGATAAAGGCTTAATATCCGTGGTTGTCGCCAAGGAAGTGCAATCAACCATTCTTGATGCCGATGGCAACCGTATGGATAGCGCGATTAAAAATAGCGGTACCCTTTCTGCCAACGGTGGAAAAGTTATTTTAACTGCCGAAGTCTTAAATGGTGTTTTTGACTACGCCATAAACAACTTAGGTGTAATCCAGGCAGCCGCATTAGATGAGCATGACGGCGTAATAGAGCTTAAAGCAAGCGGCGCACCGGTAATTAATATGGGCAACATTACTGCAAGCGCCAGTATTGATGCGAACATTGCAAATGCCTCTTTCGTTAATGAAGGGGATATAGAAGCGGCAAAAGTAACTGTTACCGTAGAAAACGGCAATTTAACTAATAAAGGTAATATAACCGCAGGAAAAGCCACTCTTTCTGTTGTTAACGGTATCTTAACCAACAAAGGCGTAATCTCCGGCTTAAACAGTTTATCTTCCCTTTATGATGGAAATATCTTTATTAACGCCTTGAATGTTGTCCAGGATGGTATAATCACAGCCGATAATAAGATTGAGATTATAGCTGATAGCGTTACAACCACTTTAGACCAGAATCCTTCAACTAATCCCGGTAATACAGCAATTATTACGGCAAACCAGGTAAATATAATTACCAAAAAGATCGGTTCCACGTCTTTGCCCGTATTAATTAACACCCCTCAACTTAATATACGAATAACTCAAGGAGATATTAATGTATTAGACAGTTTAGGCATCGGCACAAACGTCTTGTTGCGCGGCCCACCAGAAGGCTTCGGCGCAATAATTTACAATTCTTCAACCAACCTCACCTTAGAAGCTAAAGAAGGTAATATCACAATTTATGCGGACATTCTTGCCAATGGCCTTTCTTTAATTGCTTCCCAAACTATCAATATCCACAGTAATCTCTACGCGACCAGCGGTTCAATTAATATTGAGTCTATCAATAAAGGCGATATCAATGTGTATGCGCTTATTTCTGCTCCTAACGGAGTAGTGCGCCTTTGGACTTGCGGTAGCATGGATTTAAGAGAGGCAACCGTTATTTCTAAAGACGGTGGCTATGTTTATAATCCCGAAGATGCCATAGCTGTTTCTTGGGTAGGTAACGACGGTAATTGGAGCGTAGCGGCTAACTGGAGTGGCGGGGTTGTACCAAATAGTAATAATTTTAGTGTTACGATTAATAAGTCTAATGCCGATGTGATTTTAGATGGTGACTACACCATAGGAAGTCTTATCCTAGGTAATTCAAGAACCTGCAGTCTTACTTTAAACGGAAATCTTATTTTAGATGCCTCAGTTGTTAATGGAACCACAGGAAATTTAATAATTGGTTTTAGAGGGACACTTAATGCAGGAATCTATAGTATCAAGATAGATGGTGATTGGGATAATTCCGGAACCTTTAATGCCGGAACAGGCACAGTTGAGTTTACCAAAGCTTCCGGCACCCAGCACTTAACCTCTGGTGGAACCGGAGCCGGCAAAGCGTTTTATCATTTAATCCATTCCGGCAACGGAGAATTAAACCTTGATTCCGACAATATTAATATTGACGGAAATTTCACTAATTCTGCGGGAACATTTCAGGCCGATGATCGCGATATTTATCTTGCCGGCGACTGGACAAACAGCGCCATTTATTATTGCGGTTCCGGCGGCAACACTGTTTATTTCGACGGCGGCTCTACCCAAGAAATTAATACCGGCGGCATGGCTAGCACCCAGGATTTTGACAATATTAGAATTTCCGGTTCAACTTTAAAAGTTGTGAGTAATGGTTTAAAGATTAATGGTACCTTAACTATAGATAGCGGCAAGACTTTAGATTTAAACGGCCAGAATTTAACTCTAGATACCCTTAGCAATAATGGAACTTTACAGCTAACCGGCGATGAAACAGTATCTATATCTGATATGGATACCAATTCCGGTCTAGTCAGGTATGTTGCAGCTTCGGGCACGCGTAATATCAAAGATTTCGGAAGCAATGATTATTGGAATTTAGAAATTGCCAGCGCCGGAACCGGCACTTTTACCTTAGGCGCAAATTTACACGTTAGAAATAATTTAACGGTTACCAAGGGAACATTGAATGCTGGTGCAAAGACTATAGACACAGATAATGACGTTTATATCGCTGCAGACGGCATTTTAACTGCCCCTAGCACTACTTTTAATGTGGGTGGAGATTGGACTAATGATGGGGGTATTTTCAACCATAATTCAGGAACGGTAATATTTGATGGCGGCACCGTGGCAATCAATGTTAATACCAGCGAAACATTTTATAATTTAACTTTTGACGCAAGCGGAACCAAAACGATAGCTAGCGGCGATACGCTCGCTATATACGGCACATTAAATTTAGATAACGGCACTATAAACGGCGGAACCTTAGAGGCGAAAGGCAATGTTAACGTAGAAAGTTCCTTTGACGGTGGGAATACGGCATTAGTATTTAGCGGTGACAATGTCCAGAGCTTTGATTTAAGCGGAGCAGAGG
>JAQUNE010000089.1 GCA_028717765.1 Candidatus Omnitrophota bacterium
AAAAGACAGGTTTTTTAAGGATATCCCAAGGTTGTAGAGGAGATTGCAGCTATTGTTTGGAAAAAGAGCTCGTGGGGCCATTAAAGAGCAAAAGTATCCCGCAGGCGGAAAAAGAATTACTCCTCTTATTAAAAAAAGGGTATAAAAACGTTTCCCTGGTTTCTGATGTTGATGATACTGGTTCATACGGATTAGATATAAAGAGTGACTATCCAACACTACTTCGCCGGTTAGTAAGCCATTTAAGAAAAGGATCGAGATTAAAGCTAGCGTCTATGGACCCCTTTTGGGTGATTAAATATCAAAATGAGTTGTTGGACATTTTTAAAAGTGATAAAATAAGTTATGCGCATATTGCTATTCAGTCAGCTAGCAATAGGCTGTTCAGATTGATGCGGCGCAATTATAAAATAGAAAAAGTTGAGCAGATTTTAAAAAAAATAAGGGAAAAGTTTCCCAATATTTATTTAGCAACAACTGTCATAATAGGCTTTCCTTGTGAAACCAATAAAGATTTTCAAAAGACACTTAGCTTCCTGGGGAAAGGGTATTTCGACGAGGTATATCTACGCAGGTATTATGAAACAGGGGAAGTAGATTCTTATAAAATTAAGCCAAAAATACCCCAATTTGTAATTGAAAAAAGGTATAAGTTAGCAGTAGGATTACTTCAAGCAAAAAAGATCAAGATATCTAAAGAAGATTAGCATAATTTTGGAGAAGTTGAAATGAAAATGATCCCCTATGGCCGGCATTATATAGATTCAAAAGACATAGAAGCAGTTGTCAGGGTATTAAAATCGGGAAGGATAACTCAGGGTGGTAAGATTAGAGAATTTGAAAAGAGGTTAGCTTCCTGGTGCCAGGCAAAATATGCGGTTGTTGTTTCAAGTGGGACCGCGGGGCTTCATTTAGCTTGTTTAGCTGCTGGGATTAAGAAGGGCGACGAAGTAATTGCCAGCCCTTTAAGTTTTGTTGCTTCAACTAATTGTATTTTATATTGTCAAGCAAGGCCGGTATTTTGCGATATTCAGCAGAATTCGGCTAATATTGATCCTAAACAGATTAAGAAGAAGATAAATCAGAAAACCAAAGCGATAATTCCGGTTCATTTCGCAGGGTACCCCTGTGATATGGGAGAAATTCATAAAATTGCTAAAGCCAATAATCTTATCGTGATCGAAGATGCCTGCCATGCTTTAGGGGCGCAGTATAAGATAGGCAATAAATGGTACAAAATAGGGGGATCCAAGCATTCAGATATGGCGGTTGTTTCTTTTCACCCGGTAAAAACTATCACAACCGGTGAAGGCGGGGTGGTCCTCACTAATAATAAGAAATTTTACGAAAAGTTAGTGTTGCTGCGACATCACGGTATCACTAAAGACAGCTCGAGGTTTATGGATAAACGCGCTAGCATATCTGGGAAATGGTATTATGAAATGCAGGATTTAGGGTTTAATTATCGAATTACAGATTTTCAATGCGCATTCGGGCTAAGCCAGCTTAAAAAGATTAATCAATTTATCAAGGCGAGAGAAGAAATATCGCAGAGATACAATAAAGCATTCAAGGGTCTACACGATTCTATCAAAATTCCAATTTGTGAGAGCAACGATAAGAAGCATGCTTGGCACCTTTATGTCTTGAACTTACGCTTAAAAAATTTAGCAAAAGGAAGAAGGCATATTTTTAATCTTTTAAGATCTAAAGGGATAGGGGTACAAGTTCATTATCTTCCCGTATTTCTTCATCCCTATTACAAGTTACATTATAAGATAGATCTAGAAGATTTTCCGAATACAATGGAATTTTTTAATAGTTGTTTGAGCCTGCCAATTTATCCTGCTTTGAAGAAAGAAGAACAAAAATATGTGATTCGTAATTTTAAAAATCTGATCGAAGGATTAAAACGTTAAAGTAGAGGATGAAACATGGAAATAATAGAAGCGCCCAAAAAAAATTTCACTAAACTCTGGGATGAAGTATTAAGTAAAGCGCCCTACGCCTCGCCATTTTATTCTTCGCTTTTCCGCAAATACAGTTTATATTACGCAAAAAAATATCTTCAGAAAGACTTAAGTTTTATTGTACTCCATGATAATGACCCTGTGGCTATTTGCCCACTTTTTTTAGAAAAAATTAAAGGGGTAAAATGTTTTTCTTACTCCGCAAGCTATTTACGCGCTCCGATAATAAGAATGGATATCGGCCGGCACTTAAGAAAAAAAGTAGAATATGAAATATTCCAAAGAATTGATTTTTTGGCCAAGAAAAATAAGGTTGCCAAACATATGGTGATGATGGACCCCCTATGTGAAATCAGGAAAAACAATTTCTATAATTATTTCCTTGAATACGGCTATTTGGATAGTTCGATAGCTACTCAGATCGTAGACCTGAGTAAAGATAAAAAACAATTATGGAACGACGTGCGCAGGCGCTATAAGGCCCTGATAAATAAGACAAAACGGATTTACCAGGTTTGTATTTTTGACCAGGATAATCCCGATAGAAAAGCACATGATTTATATAAAAAAATGCATATGCAAGGCGCAAAAGAAGGTTTTTCCAGGTTGCCGGGAACCTACGAAATTCAGTTTAAGCAACTCATGGCAGACCAGGCAATGCTTTTGGGGCTAAAATATAAGGGCAGCTTTGTCGGATTCTCCTATTTTATTCATTTAAACAAGGGTGCTTATTATGCTTCTGCCGCGAGAGGCCTTACGCTTGAGCGTAAAGTTTCGCTTGAGCACCTTATATTATGGGAGGCAATTCAGTATTACAAAAAAAGAAAATTTGCATTTTTTGAATTAGGGTGGCAGCAATTTTGTTCACAGATATTTGATAAAGTTACCACAAAGAATATAGATATAGCAAATTTTAAAAAAGGGCTTGGAGGCTTTACTTTTGAGATCTTTCGTGGAATAAAATTCTATAGTGAGGCAGTCTTTAAAAAAGAAGTTTCCCTCGCCATCCAAGATATCTCCCGGGAGATCAGAATATCTTTAGACGGGGATAAATTCAGCTCATAATTAACAATGAAGGCATCTGTAATCATTCAGGCAAGGGTTGGATCAACCAGGCTGCCAAACAAAGTATTATTGAAAGTATTAGACAGAACCATATTAGAATATGTCATTGCAAGAGTTAGGCAGGCAAAGCACGTAGATCAGGTTTTCGTTGCCACCACAACCAATAAGAACGATCTGGGTATTGTCAATTTAGCTAAAAAATCAGGGGTAGAGGTTTTTCGCGGTTCAGAAAACGATCTATTAGACCGTTTTTTTCAAACAGCCAGGTTATTTAAAATAAAAAATATAGTGAGAATTACCGCAGATTGCCCCTTGATAGACCCGGATATAATTGACAGCGTAATTAAATTATATTTTAAATCAAAGGTTGATTACTGTTCAAATATTTTAAAAAGGTCTTTTCCTGTCGGGTTAGATGTGGAAATATTTAGTTTTAATGCCTTGCGTACTGCATGGGAAAGGGCGGGGCTCCCCTCTGAGAGAGAACACGTTACTCCGTATATCATCAAACACCCCGATAGATTTAAATTAGCAAATATCTCCTTTAAGAAAGACCTTTCCGTTAAAAGATGGACCTTAGATAGAAAAGAAGATTTTAAATTGATCAAGGCTATTTTAGAAGCCTTATATCCAAAAAACCCAAATTTCAAAATACCTGATGTGATCAAATTTTTGAATAAGCATCCCAATTTGGAAAAAATAAACAGCCATATTCTATATAATGAAGGTTATCTTAAGTCTGTGCGGAGAGATAAATTATTCCAGTCAAGAAAGAAATGAAGGCATTAATTTTAACTGAAGGCGGAAAAAATATCGGTTTTGGCCATCTTGCGAGGTGTAGCTCATTATATGATGCCTTTAGAGAAAAAGGGGTGTTTCCAAACCTCATTATTAATTGCGACAAAACCGTAGGTAAGATTTTAAAAAATAGGAAATACACAGCTTTTAATTGGCTTAAAGAAAAGAATGGGGTATTTAATTTAGTGAAGGGGGCAGATATCGCGATCATAGATTCATATCTGGCAGGGGCTAGTTTTTATGAAAAATTTTCTAAAATCGTAAAACTGCCGGTATATCTTGACGATGCGATGAGGCTCGATTATCCGAGAGGAATTGTATTAAATGGTTCAGAAGATGCCGAAAAGCTAAATTATCCCAAAAGAGCCGGCCTTGTATATTTACTAGGTAAGAAATACATGCCTTTACGCAAGGAATTTTGGAAAGTACCTAAAAAAAAGATCAAGAAAAATATCCGAGATGTATTACTGACCTTTGGCAATGATGATAGAGCAAACCTTACTCCACAAATCTTAAAATTGCTCGTTGCTGCATATCCTACTATACATAAAAGAGTGGTTGTTGGCAGCGGGTTCAAGAATATTCAAGAAATCAAAAAAGTTAAAGATAGGATGACTAAATTGGTGAGTTATCCCGATGCAATATCTTTGCAAAGGCTCATGCTTGAAGCGGATTTAGCTTTTTCCTCGGGAGGCCAGACAATCTGTGAACTTGCCAGGGTAGGGCTTCCCGCTATAGCCATCGCTACCGCAAAAAATCAACTAAATAATATCATGGGAATGGAAAGATCCGGATTGATTAAGAATGCAGGTTGGTTTAAAGGAAAAAATTTGCCTGCTAGGCTATCAAAAGGAATTTTACAGCTTAAACCTTATCAAAGAAGATTGATTATGAGTAAGAGGCAGAAGCGATCTATTGATGGCAAAGGGGCTCAGAGGGTGGTTAATGAGATACTGAAAAAATCGGCGCATTATCAATATCTTAAGCATGGGATTAAACTGCGTAAAGTAAGGCAGGATGATTGTTATCCTTTGTGGTGTTGGAGAAATAATCCGCAAGTACGTAAATGGTCGTTTGAAAGAAACCAAATCGATTATGCAAAACACAAGGATTGGTTTAAGAAAAAAATAAATAATCATGATACAAGGATATATATTGCAGAAGATAAGCAAGGAAGAAAAATCGGTCAGGTAAGGTTTGAAGCCAATCAAAAATCATGCGCATGCATTACGATTAATTTAAATCCAAAATTTTTCGGAAAAGGTTTTGGCAGGGAAATTATGAAAATGGGAACTTTAAGATTTTTGAAAGAAAAACCACAAATAAAAGAAATAACCGCGGAAATTATTCGGGAAAATATTGTTTCAAAAAAGGCTTTTTGCAGAGCAGGCTATGTTTTTTTACGTAACGGCTTTAAAAATAATATTAAGATGTCCGTTCTCATTTTTAAGAGGAAAATAAAATGATAAATTTCAAAAAAATCAAAAATTGTTTTATCGTAGCGGAAATTTCATCTAATCATGGCCAAAGTTTCCCGCGTGCAGTTAAACTGATCAAAAAAGCAAAAGAATGCGGGGTAAATGCAGTTAAATTCCAGGCTTATACGCCAGATACCTTAACTATTAATGCTAATAATAAATACTTTCAGATCAGGCATTCTAAGTGGGGAAAGCAAGCCTTGTATCAACTTTATCAAAAAGCTTATACTCCCTGGGGATGGTTTAAGAAGCTAAAGAAGGTTGCCGATGATGCCGGGATTACATTTTTTTCTACCTCTTTCGATAAAACCGCGGTCGATTTTTTAGAGGAGTTAAATGTCCCTTTTCATAAAATCTCTTCTTTTGAATTGGTAGATTTGCCATTGATTGAATATGTTGCGAAAACAAAAAAACCACTTTTCTTATCCACCGGAATGGCTTCCATTAGCGAAATTAAAGAGGCTGTTGCCGTTGCAAAAAAAGCAGGCGCAAAGGATATTATCTTATTAAAATGTGTCAGTAATTATCCTGCCAGATTTAATGAGATGAATTTAAAGACAATACCGCATATGAAAAAGCTTTTTCAATTGCCTGTGGGGCTTTCGGACCATACCTTGGGCATTACTGTGCCCTTGGCAGCAGTCACGTTAGGGGCAATGGTAGTTGAGAAGCACTTTACTTTATCAAAAAAAATCAAAACACCTGATAGCTTCTTTTCGCTTGAACCGGGGGAAATGAAAATGCTTGTAGATAATATTAGAATAGTTGAAGAATCATTAGGAGAGGTTTGTTACGGGTTAACCAAAGCGCAGGAAAATAACTATTTTTTTAGAAGGTCAATTTTCGTAGTACAAGATATGGAAAAAGGGGAGAAGTTTAACGTAGAAAATATAAAATCAATCCGGCCAGGGTATGGCATGGCTCCAAAATATGAAAGAGCAGTTTTAGGCAAAAGGGCAAAAAAGAGGATAAAAAGAGG
>JAQUNE010000090.1 GCA_028717765.1 Candidatus Omnitrophota bacterium
TATCGGTACAAAACCGTATGAATTTATCCCTCGAGGATTTGGAGTGGCCTGTTGTGTCAGTGGGTTTGAGCCCGTGGATATTTTGGAAGGCATGTATCTTCTTTTAAAGCAGATAGTTGAAAAGAAACCCCGGGTTGAAAATCAATATCTGCGCGTGGTTAGCCGTGAGGGAAATCTTGAGGCGCAAAAGGTGATGCGTAAAGTTTTTCTTGTGGATGATAGTATTTGGAGGTCGTTAGGGAAGATTCCCCAGAGCGGATTAAAAATGAGGAGTGAATTTTCTCAGTTTGATGCGCAAAAAGCATTTCCTTCCAAACGCAAAGCGCAAAACGCACAACGCAAAACACAATGCAAATGCGGCGATATTTTAAAGGGCCTGATTTCTCCTTTAGAGTGCCCATTGTTTTCGCGTATCTGTAATCCCGAGCAGCCAGTTGGGCCATGCATGGTTTCAAAAGAAGGAGCTTGTAATGCGTATTATAGGTACCATTAAAAGGTCAGAGGTTAAAATCAAATTCGTCAACCAGCTGTTTTTTATTTCATTGCTTGCTTTGTTGACATTTTTTATAGGCTGCACAAAAGCTAAAGACGAGAATCAGGCGCAGGAATATGTTAAAGAATCCGAGCAATATTATCAGCGCGCAGTAGAAGCCTATAAAAGCTTGATTAGAGAAGGTAAAGATCTAGATCGGCTGTATCTTGAACTGGGGAAAATATTTTTTGAACATGGAGATTATCAGGATGCAACAGTACAATTAAAACACTCTCAAGATAATGCGGCAAAAAAATATTTGGCGATTGCTTATTATCGTATGGCGAATTTTACTGAAGCCCTAGATATTTTTAGTAAGGACGGGTTTCTTGACGATGAATGCCGCTATTATTATGGCTTGACCGCAGAAAAATTGAATTTATTTGATCAGGCGCTGTCGGTTTATAAAAAAACCACTACTGGAAAATTTAAAAGTCTAGCCCTGGAGCGGGTCGATTTAATAGAGAAACAGGCAAATTTGATAAAGATAAACCAGATCAGCCCGCAAACTTCTCAACTGATCGCACAAAGCCCTACGGAGAAAGAATATCCTCAGGCAGGCGGGATTGTCCTGCTTGCCGATGAAAATATTACGGTTACTCCTGACGCAAAAGAGATTTCCCAGCTACACTACGTGATTAAAATCCTTAATGAGCGCGGAAAACAAACCTTCGCTGAAACGCAACTGGAATACGACTCTACTTATGAAAGAATAGAATTGGATTATGCTAGGACAATTAAGCCAGATGGCACGGTGGTAGATGTGGGCTCCCGGCATATCCGCGATGTTTCAAAATACCTGAATTTCCCGCTTTACAGTAATGCCCATGTCTATATCATTTCTTTTCCGGAGGTAACAGAGGGGGCGGTAATTGAATATAAGGTCAAGGTCGTAAGTAATCAGTTAATTAACAAAAAGGATTTTGTTACGGCCTATCCTATCCAGGCCTCTGAGCCGATAATTACGGCAAATTTCAGCGTGGATTTACCTAAAGAAAAGGCGCTGCACATTAAAATTATTAATGACAAATATAATGATTTTGGAGCAGCGCTTAACCCGAAGATTATTCAGGAGAACGGAAAAACAATTTATCGCTGGCAATTTAAGAATATCCCGCAGATCCTTCCTGAATCCAATATGCCACCTGAAGCAGAGGTCAATCCTACATTACTGCTTTCTACATTTGGCAGTTGGCAGGAAATTTACGCTTGGTGGTGGGGCTTGGCAAAGGATAAAATCAATCCGGACGAGGCAATAAAAGATAAAGTGGCACAACTTTTAAAAAATAAAAATACCCCGGAAGAAAAAATCAGAGGGATCTATAATTTTTGTGCCAAAGAGATCCGTTATGTAGCAGTGGAATATGGACAGGCCGGATATGAACCGCATGCTGCAGCGGATACTTTTAAAAATAAATATGGCGACTGTAAAGATAAGGCAATTCTTCTGGTAACGATGTTAAAAGAGGCAAAGATTTCTGGCTGGCCGCTGCTTATTTCTACCAGGGAATATTATAATCTAAACCAGGATTTCCCTTCTGTACTTTTTAACCATTCAATTGCCGCGATAACGCTAAAAGATAAAACTATCTTTATGGACTCAACTGCAGAAACCTGCACTTTTGGTGACCTTCCCCGCGGAGACCAGAACAGGAGAGTGTTGATTTTTAAACCAGATGGGTATGTAATCGAAACTACGCCGTCGTATCCGGCTGCGCATAATCTAGTTAAACAATCACTGAAAATTAAGGTTAACCCTGATGAGAGTATTTTAGCGGAGAAATCCAACCTTACCTTCGGATCCTATGATCAGATGCAAAGATACTGGCTTTTATATACCCCTCCGGAGTTAATTGCAGATACGCTGAAAGAAAAAATCCAGGATATATCGATCGGCGCAAAACTGCTTGATTACCAGGTTAAGAACTTGGAGGACCTGAACACTCCCGTAGAGTTAGAGTATACTTTTAAGGGGCCTGAATATTGGAGTGTTGCCGGGTCTTTAAGGATCCTGCCGCAACTGACAAATGTAGATACTTCCCTGGTTGCCAGGGATAAGCGTAAATATCCTGTTGATTTTGGAAGCCCGGAAACCAGGGAAGCAGATTTCGAAATTGCCATCCCGGATAATTTTGTTATAAAATATATACCGCAGACAATTTCTGAAGATAGCCCGTGGTTAAGATTTAATGTGCAGTATAGCCGGCAGGGTAATAAGCTTCTTATGATACAGAAAATCGAATTAATACAGGATAATATCAAAGAAACCGATTATGCGAAATTTAAGGATTTCTTTGAGGGCTTAGCGAAAAAAATTAAACAACGGGCAATTTTAGAGAAGACAAGATGATTTTTCCAAAAAAAACTTCCGTATTCGATGACCGCAGAAAATACATCAGGCTAGATACGGTTTTTCCTGTACAGTTCTGCCTTGTAGGTAGAGACCGCTGGGAAATTTTTCTTTCCGACTGGATACAGGGGTTCACCCGCAATATCAGCAAGGAAGGCATCTGCCTTGAGATTAATAATCTGTGCGCTGATTGGGTTGTAGTAATGAGGCAGCAACGCGCCGACCTTTCTTTAAAGATTGAGTTGCCGTTTTTAGATAAAGAAATTTCCGCTATAGGCAGGATAGCCTGGATACAGGAGCCTTTTGATCAATTGGAAAAATATCTTGTCGGCATACATTTTGAAAAAATGGATCCGGATAAGAATGCGCTTCTTTTTCGCTATGCCCGGGTGAAAAAGCTTTTTCTTCCCGTAACCATGGCAATTATCGCAATTCTTGGGCTTTTGTTTGGTCTGGGGACTTGCATAAATATGAAATTAATTAAAGGCAATAAGGACCTGGTGCAGCAATTAGTAAGCATTGTTCAGGAATCCAGTGTTGCTAAGCAGCAAGTAAAAGAGATTGCGCGCCAAAGAGGACAGTTAGAATTAGAAATTCAGAGTTTGGATTCCAGGCTAAAGATTTTACTAGCGGAGGAAAAGAAATATTTGGGTATTCCTAAGGCTTCGCAGAAGAATGAGCCTGATAAGAGACAACAAGAAGTCTTTGCCTTGGTTGACAAGTTGAGCGCTGAGAAAGACCTGTTGCTGGAAAAGCAGATCGCCATCCAAAAGAAAGAAAATAGCATTACTGAAGACCTTTTGCATTTGGATAAAAGAAAAGCGCAGCTGGAGAAAGTAAATCTGGAAAAAATGTATCAATGGTTAGAGAAGCGCCAAAATGGATATACCGGACTGGTCACAAGTTTTGAGGGGGACAGCGATATTAAAAATTGGGCATTTGTTTATGACCAGTCATTGGCGCTACAAGCGTTTACGAATTTTTCGGATTTTGAAAGGGCAGAAATGATCCTGAATTTTTTTGCCAAGAGAGCAAAAAAAATAAAAGGCATGTTTATTAACGCCTATTATGCTGATAATGGTTCGCCAGCAGAATATTCTGCCTCTACCGGAGCAAATCTCTGGTTAGGTATCGGGATCTTACAGTATACGAAAAAAAGTGAGGATAAAAGTTATCTTGGTATAGCCGAAGAAATTGCCCATGCAGTAATTTCTTTGCAAGATATCGACGGAGGGATTCGTGGAGGGGCCAATGCAGAGCAGCGCTTTAGCGCTGATAATAATCTTGATGCCTATGCTTTCTTCAATATGCTTTATCAAATCACCGGAAAACCTGAATACCATTCTGCCAGTAATCAGGTATTGGATTGGTTGCTCAAGCACGTCTATGACAAGTCAGACGGTCCGATTAAATGGGGAAAGTCCGATGCGGCAATTGCCACGGATACCTATGCCTGGTCTATCGCGGCTATCGGCCCGGAAAAATTAGAGGAACTCGGGATTAACCCAGACAGGATTATGGAGTTTGCGGAAAGTAATTGTTCTACGAATGTTATTTTCTGCCGCCCGGAAGGTTATAGCGTGAAAGTAAAGGGGTTTGATTTTGCCCCGGAAAGAAATTTATCCCGAGGAGGTGTTGTATCTTCAGAATGGACCGCGCAAATGGTGGTCGCTTTTAAAATTATGGCGGACTATTATTATAAGAAAGGGCTGAAAGCCAAGGGGCATTTTTATGAAATGAAGGCGGATGATTATTTAGCAACCTTAGGGAAAATGATAATTTCTAGCCCCTTATCAACCGGCCAAGGGCAAAGTTGCCTTCCTTTTGCTACACAAAGTTTTGTTGATACCGGGCATGGCTGGATGACTCCCAAGGGCAATTCCACGGGCTGTGTTTCCGGCACTGCCTACACGATTTTTGCATACTATAATTATAATCCTTTGGAATCTTAATTGATGAGGAGAAAACTTTTTACTTTCTACGGAAAATTATACCGCTATTTTGGCCCACAGAAATGGTGGCCGGCAGAGAGCCCTTTTGAGGTAATGGTTGGAGCGATCCTCACGCAGAATACCAGTTGGGGCAATGTCGAAAAAGCAATCAGGAACCTTAAGGCAAAAAAAGTTCTTAGTGCAAAAAAACTTAATCAGCTTTCCGGAAAAAAACTTGCTTTATTGATCAGGCCGTCAGGTTTTTATAACCTGAAATCGAAAAGGCTTAAAAAGTTTCTTCAATTCTTCTTTTCTCATTTCGGCGGGAAAATTAGGAAAATGGCTGCAGCAGATGTTTTGAGTTTACGCCAGCAATTGCTTAGTGTTAAAGGGGTCGGACGGGAAACCGCGGACTCTATTTTATTATACGCTTTAAATAAGCCGATATTTGTGGTGGATGCTTATACAAGGAGGATTTTTTCCAGGCACAAACTGATTCCGGAAGATGCTATTTATGACGAGATACAAGGTTTGTTTATGCGCAATTTAAAAAATGAGGCGAAGTTATTTAATGAATACCATGCGTTATTAGTAAAATTAGGTAAAGAGTTCTGTTTAAAAAGGAGGCCGAGGTGCGAAGCATGTCCGTTAAAAAGCTAAAATTCCTACTTTTAATTTGTAGCCTTGCCTTTTTACTTTTGGATTTCGAATTTGTTTATGCCGCTCCCTGTTATGGCACAAAGCTTCCTCAGCGCAATAAATTTTTCGCGAGTTTCGAATCATACAGCCTTTTTAAAAGATACCTCGAGAACAGCCAGGGAACAATGCGCAGCCAGCAGCAATTTTACGGGATGTCTTACGGAATTTTTGACTGGTTCTCCATTGATCTAAAAGCTGGCGGAGGCAATATTAAGCAGCATCCTTATGCTAGTGATGAGGTGACCTACCCTTCTAGCTTTGCCGGCGGATACGGGCTGCGGGTGAAATTTCTTGAGAAGAATAATTGGCGGATGGTTTTTGGTTTTCAGCACATTAGCGTGCATCCAAAGAGCGTTGATTTAGGAGAGATTAAAAACAAGGCCATCCTTGATGATTGGCAGACCTCTCTTTTAGTCTCTTATGATATTAAGAAATTTAGCCCCTATGTTGGCACAAGATGGTCAAGGGTGGATTATATTCATACAGTAAGCGGCAATAGAAAACGCACGATGTCGGATTTTACCAAGGATATCGGTTTTATTTACGGGATGAATATCCCGATTACGGATAGGATCTGGCTAAATTTAGAAGGCCAGGCCATTGATAGTGATGCATTTGCTGGGAGTATAAACTATAGTTTTTGAATCATTTTACTGTGTGCATTTGCTCGCGCACGAAATTTTTTTCCGTGCACTACGGTTTACGCCTCATTCTCGCGCAGTATGCTTACGCGGGTCAACGCGAGCTG
>JAQUNE010000091.1 GCA_028717765.1 Candidatus Omnitrophota bacterium
CAACATTCTCTAAAGGTGCCTCTTTTAAAAAGGCCCGAAAACCCTCGAGGTCCAGTTTATAATTTAAAATCGTGTGCTTAGAGTAATTCTTCTCAATATCCAAGTATCTAATAAATTTTTCGATATAGCGTTCCATCATATTTTTTGAACTGCTTAGCGGGTCCTGCCGAGGCATATTTCTCGCAGCACCGCTCGTCCCGCCCCAGCGAGGCGGGACTCGCTCGGCGGAAATTTTTGCTCTCGGATGGTATCTTTAACGAGGCGAACCGTGCCCGCAAAAATTTTCGTACGTGCTGCTCAAAACATGCCTCGTCACCCGCTAGCGATAAGCTTAAAATTATCAAATAAATGAATCTGGCCGTGGGTTCGAGCGAATGACGCTTTTAAGTTATTGAATTTTGCTGTGGGCGTTTGGGAGCGCACATTAGAAATTTTTTTCCAAAAGTGCACAAGGATTTACGCCGAATGAGAGCTCGCGTTGACCCGCGTAAGCATACTGCGCGAGAATGAGGCGTAAACCGTAGTGCACGGAAAAAAATTTCGTGCGCGAACAAACGCACACAGCAAAAAGATTATCAAAAAACGGCCTTAAGCGTCTTTATTTTCTTCGTCCTCTGTACTCTTATCAGCCTTCTTTTCTCCAGGCAAATCCTTCGAGACAAAGCGGCACTTGGGAAAATTAGAACAGCCATAGAAGAAGCCGCGCTTGGAGCGGCGCTCGATCAACTCTCCGCCGCAATTTGCCTCCGGGCATTTCACCCCGGAAGTAATCGATTTGGAAAATTTACAGGTGGGAAAATCAGAACAGCTTAAAAACTTACCCCGCCTGCCCCATTTTACAATCATCTGCTTGCCGCACTTTTCGCAGACTTGATCAGTGGTAACTACTTCCTTTTTGATGTTCGCCTGCGCAAAATCCAGGCTTTCTTTAAAAGGCTGGTAAAATTCTTTTAATACTTTCAATCTATCGAATTTACCCTCTTCAATTTCGTCCAGCTCTTCTTCCATCTGGGCAGTAAATTTCAGGTCCATAATTTTCGGGAAATATTCCACCAGTAAATCGCAGACCTTAAACCCCAGCTCCGTAGGATTAAGATACCCTTTAATTCTTCGGATATAATCGCGTAAGATCAAAGTCTGGATAATCGGCGCGTAAGTGGAAGGCCGGCCAATCCCCTCTTCTTCAAGAGCCTTAACCAGGGAGCTATCGGAAAATCTTGGAGGCGGCTTGGTAAAATGTTGCGAAGGTAAAAGCTTAAGTAAATTCAGTACTTCGTCCTTCTCTAATTCAGGGATCTTATTCTTTTCTTTTTCCTCTTCATTCTTGCTATAAACCGCGCTAAATCCGTCAAAGACCACAATCGATCCAGATGCGGAAAATAAGTATTTTCCAGCATTAATATCGGCGGTTGTAGTCAAGATCCTTGCCGGCATCATCTGGCTAGCTACAAAACGGTTGTAAATTAACTCGTAAAGCTTGTATTGTTCCGGGGTTAATAATTGTGTGAGTGATTCAGGGCTACGTTCTACCAGAGTCGGACGGATTGCTTCGTGAGCCTCCTGGGCAAGCTTCTTCACCTTATAAACATTAGGAGTTTCCGGCAGATATTTTTTCCCGTATTTTTTCAGGATATGGCTCCTCACTTCCTTAATTGCTTCCGGAGCAACCCGCGGAGAATCAGTACGCATATAAGTGATCAAACCCACAGGATTATCTTCGCCAATATCAATACCTTCATAAAGCTGCTGGGCGATAATCATGGTTTTTGTGGCATTGTACCTGTTCTTATTGAACGACTCCTGCTGAAGAGTGCTGGTGATAAAGGGCGGATCAGGATAGCGATTTTTTTCTTTTTTAGTAATTTCTGAAACGATAAATTGCTTATCTTTAATCTCATTAAATATTCTATCCGCCTCTTCTTTATTCTTTATCTCTACCTTTTTTCCCTCAATTTTTTCTAACTTAGCTACGAATGGGCCTGGCGACTTTACGGCCTTCTCTAACTCTGCCTCGATTTCCCAATACTCCTGGGGAATGAAAGCAATGATCTGTTTTTCGCGTTCAATAATGATTTTCAAAGCTACGGACTGAACACGCCCGGCACTTAGCCCCCGGACGATCTTTTTCCATAGTAAAGGGCTTAAAAAATATCCCACGATGCGGTCCAGGATCCTGCGGCCGGCCTGTGCCTCAACCATCTGCAGATCAAAATCACGCGCGTTTTTAAAAGCTTCCTTGATCGCGGCGGGTGTGATTTCGTGAAAAACTACACGTTGCACTTTTTTCTTCTTAAAAAGATGTTCTTTAATCTGCCAACCGATTGCCTCGCCTTCCCGGTCAGGGTCGGTAGCGACAAAGATCTTGTCCTTCTCCTTGGCACCTTTTTTTAATGCGGTCATCATTTTTTGCCTGCCGGGAATAATCACATAAGAAGGGGAAAAATCTTTTTCGATATCTACCCCCAGCTCTTTCTGTGGCAGGTCAATCAAATGCCCCATAGAAGAAACCACCTCATAATCTTTGCCCAAGATCTTGCTGATTGTTTTAGCTTTCGTAGGTGACTCCACAATTACTAAATGCTTATTTTTCATCTAATCTCCTCACAAAATATTTACCAGGAAGCTGTTTTATCATCCTGCCAAGCTGCAATTGCAGCAATAGGCAAGATAAATTTTGTACATCCAGGCTGCTTTTTTCTATCAATTCATCCAGTTGTATGGGTTCTGCTGAAATTAAATCATAGACTACCGGTATTTCTTTTTGTTTATCCTCAACTTGCATACTTTTATTTTTTTGCTCTTTGGTATTTATAAAAAAATCAAATTCTTCCAAGATATCGTCTATAGTTAAAACTAATTTCGCTCCCTGCTGAATTAAGGCGTTGGTGCCGAAAGAGGTATGCGAGTCCACCTTTCCTGGCAGCGCAAAAACTTCTCTCCCCTGCTCGAGCGCAAAGTCCGCGGTAATCAAAGCGCCGCTGTTTTGCGCAGCTTCTACGACAAGTACCCCTAAGCTTAAACCGCTGATGGTGCGGTTGCGCTGAGGAAAATTATGTTTAAATGGCAAGGTATTCATAGAAAACTCAGAGATTACCACGCCATTCTCTGCAATCTGATCAGACAATGCTTTGTTTTCTTCGGGATAAAGATGATTAAAACCGCTCCCCATCACGGCAATTGTCCTGCCCCGATTTTTAAGCGCGCCTTTGTGCGCAGCAGTATCTATCCCGCGCGCCATTCCGGAAACTACAGTGAAACCATGATCCGCTAATTGCGCGCTAAAATTTTGCGCGTTGTTTAATCCGTAGAAAGAGGCCCTGCGCGAACCAACAACACCTATGCTAATTTTATCTCCTGGCTTAAGCTTACCTTTAAGATAAAGTACAATAGGCGGATCAATAATATTTTTTAAATTTTCCGGATATTGGGCATCTGCCTGAGTAATAATTTCTATCTTCTCTTTTTTTGCCTGAGAAAGTTCTTTGGATAAATCTTTTTCCCTTATAGCATGGATCTTCGCGGCAATTTTTTCTCCTATCCCATAAATAGCAATTAATTTTTCCTGCGGAGCCTTCAAAATATTTTGCGGGCTAGTGAAAAATTGTAATAACTTCTTTAACCGGATAGTACCGATCTCCGGAACCATATTAAGAAGAACTAGGGCCTCGAATTCTGTCATTTCCTTTGCTTTTTAGAGATTATTTTTACAATCTTGACTACCACTTCTTTAACTGACAATTTATCTGTATCAATTTTTACATCTGCCTGCGCATAATAGGGTGCGCGTAATTTTAACAGGAGTTCAACCTGCTTTTTAGGTTCTGCCACATTCAATAACGGCCGGTGGCCTGTAGCGCAGGTACGTTTTAAGATAGTTTGCGCTGATGCAGATAAACAAATTACTTTACCGGTTTGCTTCATCAGTTTAAGGTTGTCCGGATCCAAAACCACTCCACCGCCGCAGGCAACCACAAAACGCTTTTCTGCCGCTACGTCCTTGAGTGTTAATTTCTCAACTCTACGAAAATAAGGCTCTCCTTCTTTGGCAAAGACATCCGCGATTGAGCGCTTTTCTCGCAGCTCGATTAACTCATCAAGGTCAACAAACTGCCATTTTTGGCTTTTGGCAAGCTCTTTACCAGTGACGGTTTTTCCGCTGGCCATAAAGCCTACCAGATAAATATTCTCCATCTTTGCCTCGTTTACCTATATAAAAGGGTTAGATTTTATATCCGTAATTCTAACATAGGGTTAAGACTCTGTCAAATACAAAAGCCCGCTGTTAAAAGAAAACAGCGGGCTTTGGGCACGATTACTCTTGATAGGCCTCTAGCACCAGGCTGGAAAGATTCGCTTTTGCTTCTTTGGTAGCAGGATAAAAGGCATTGTACCACTTTCCGTCTTTGCCTTTTTCTTGCGGCATGGACAAAAACAAACCGTTTTGCCCCTGTACTACCTTTAAGCCCTTGACGATAAAATCACCAATTGCTACATCCACAAAGGCCTTAAGCTTAGAATCCCCTTCGAAACGGTGCAGCCGGATTACTTTTAGATCTAGCTCTTCGGTCATTATCACCACCTCCTCTGATACAATAGACGCAGAAGGTGCGATTTTCTAACCGATTTTTTTTAGATAATTATTGAAATTTATTTTGATCTCTTTCAAGGAGTCTGAGCCGAATTTCTCCAATATTGCCTGGGCTAAAACAAAAGCCACGCTTGATTCCGCGATTACGCCAGCAGCTTCTACTACAGAGACATCCGAACGCTCTGTTGCTGCCTTGGCAGCTTTTTTAGTAAGAATATTCACCGAATTTAAAGGATTCATCAGTGTAGAGATGGGTTTCATGCAGGCACGTAAAACAATATCCTCGCCATTAGAAATACCCCCTTCAATTCCTCCGGCATTATTGGTTTTACGAAAATAACCTTTATTCTTGGAATAATAAATTTCATCATGGCTTTCTGAGCCGAATCTTTCTGCGTAACCAAACCCTAAGCCAATTTCTACTGCCTTGATTCCGGGAATTGACATGAGCGCAGCAGCTAGCCTGGCATCGAGCCTGCGATCAGGCTGGACATAGCTACCTAAACCAACAGGAACTGCAGCTGCACTTACCTGAAAAACCCCTCCGAGGGTATCTTTTTCTTCTGCAGCCAGGTTGATTTTTTCCAAAATCGCTTTATACTCTGTTTCTCCTCCTACAGAAATAAGGGAACTTGCGATCTTAATTTTAAACTCGGATAAGAAGATTTTACAGATCGCACCGATTGCCACAGTCGCGGCTGTACTCCTGGCTGAAGCGCGCTCTAAAACATCCCGCACATCGCTAAAGCCGTACTTTTCTAAACCAGCTAGATCCGCATGTCCAGGACGCGGACAAAACACTTTTTGTAATTTTTCAATACTAAAATCTTTGTTCTCGATTAATACGGCAATCGGGCTACCTAAAGTTAGATTATGCCTTAAACCGGAAATGATCTGGGCGCGGTCATTTTCAATTTGCATGCGCTTACCCCTGCCTACCCCTTGTTGCCTGCGCTTTAATTCCTGATTAATCTTTGCAGAATCGATTTTTATTCCGGCAGGCATTCCTTCTAAAATTGCTACCAATCCTTTACCGTGTGATTCACCTGCAGTCAAATATCTTAACATAATTTCCTCCACTCTCTCATTTCCACAATCCACGCTGGTTTTCCCGTGCTTCTTTATAAAGCTTAGCAAATAAATCTGCATATTTTACATTCGGCGCAATCGTCATTAAAGATGCAAACCCTTGCTTTACTATTTCGGCGTTGACAAAGGTGCCGTCTTTTAAATATACGTAAGCAAGCAGCCGGTTATATTTATCATATTTTTCTACGTCAAATTCCAGGCTCACGGGCTTACCTTCAACCAGTTTCTTGGTAAACTCATATGATTGCTGGCCTAATTTCTTGATCGTACTGACATCCTGCTTAGTGCGTTCGCTGTCACGGTAAAGCTTTTCTGACTCGTGTAGCTCTGGCGTATCAATACCAATCAGCCGTACACGCTCGCCGTTTTCTAGAACCAAGGTATCTCCGTCAACCGCGCGCTTGACAATAATATTTGAATAATCGTAAGCTCGGCCAA
>JAQUNE010000092.1 GCA_028717765.1 Candidatus Omnitrophota bacterium
ATACAGCCGGCTCTCCGTAAAGGCGGACGATTTTGCGCTTGCGGGCCTGCTCCTTCAGCCGGCCTTTTTCCAGGTCAAATTTTAAATTATCGTAAAGTTCTTTTTCTTTATTTAAGGCGGCTTGCATTTCTCTTTGGCTGGTGTCTAAACCTTTTAATAAAGAAACTTCCTCAAAATGATTCAGGTAAACGCAGCCGGGGAGAAAAATCACCGCCAGGCCTAAGAATAAACAAAAAAGCTTATTTTTTACCATGGATTAATTATACGCCTGTAAATCAAAATTCCAAAGTATTTTTAGGATGGAAAATGGCGGGTGCCCGCTAATCGTTCCTATTTCCATTTGATACCCGGGCTGTTGCGCATAGGTACCCGGTGGTAATCGTATTTGGCAAAACCCAGCATCATAGCGCCATGGCAGGCCGCCCTGGAAGAAAGCCCGACTGCTTTGCGCACTTCATCCGACATATTAACCGCTATGCTGACATACCCTGCCCAGCAGGCGCCCAGGCCGAAAGATAACGCCGCCAGTTCAAAATAAGAAAGGGCGATGGTGCAGGCTTGCGCTCCGGTAGGCTCGTCTTTAACTGAATAGGCAAGGATAACATGCGGCGCTCCACGGCATATTCGGTCAGCGCCCTTATCTTGCGCGCTGACGATATTTTTAAAACGCAGCATATCAGCCAGCGGAGATTTCTCATCTATCATCGCGCGCATCCAGTCTGTAACCGCTCCTGAAAGCTGGGCGACATTTTCTTTGCCGCTGATCACCTCCCACAACACCGGCTGACGATTGATCCCGGTAGGCGCGTAGCGGGCAATATCTATGACCTTTTCAATGACCGGGCGGTCAACCAATTGGTCTTTGTAATTCCGGACCGAACGCCGGCCTTTAAACAAAAATTCTATTTTTTCCGGGCCGAGCTTCCAGCCTTCTTTTAAGGCAAGGCAATCCTGGGGAGCCATAGTCTTTAAGCTAAGCGCGTCATGAGGGCAGACTGCCATACAATGGCCGCAGTTGATGCAGAGTTCTTCCGCGCCATCAACCGGATAAGGAACGCGGGACTTTTCATCCATACCGATTATTTGCACCGGACAGACAAAAGCGCACTGTCCGTCGCCCTTGCATTTTGCTTTATCAATAGTGAATAAACTCATTCTTCCGCCTTTCCAGGGTAAACCTCACCAACCCTTACCCGGATCACTCCTTTTTCCAGGTCAGCTATTTTTTTAAATGCCTCGCGGCTTAAGTCGATCTTTCTTCCCATCAGAGACAGATAAAGCGACGGGCCAAAATCATTGTGCCTTACTTCTACGCATTTGTTATTTTCCAGGTTACATACCAGGTAATATTTCCCAAAGCCTTTACTGCGCATGGCGCAAGTAAGCTGGCCTTGCTGATAAATTTCTCCGGAAGAGGTATGGTGCGGGTCATACCAGGTGGCAAGGCCGGTTGACAGATGATACTTTACCGGCTTGGCCTGGAAGGCGGCAAGAATAATTAGAAAGACTATTAAAATCCAATAACGTCTCAAGAATAACCCCTAAAACCTGAAATGCACAAATATTCTGCCGAAGTTCTTATCGTCCTTTTCAATGCGGCGGTAGAGCTTTTTAATCTGCGGCTGCTCTAAGAAACGCAAGACACTTTTCTTTAACTGCCCGCTCCCCTTGCCGGGGATGATCTCCACCAGCTCTATTCTTTTGCTCACCGCCTCCTGGATCACCCGGTTAAGCTCGCTCTCAATCTCCCTGCCATTACTGAAAATATCATGTAAATCTAATTTAATTTTTGCCATCGAACACAATAATTTTTTGAACACCTAAAAGCTTTTGTTTAGTGAAATCCCGCGAAGCGGGATATCTAGTGAAGTCCTTGTGAGCGCAAGCAAACAAGGACAAGCGCTGATCATCGCGGAGAGGTAATCACAAGGGAGAATATCCAAACAAATAGAGATGCTGTCACCATTGTCATGAGGGCGGCAATAACCGCCATGACCTTATCTTTTCCCTGGTATGGCGCGCCATCCGGCCGCGTTCCTTTACCAAGAAGGACTCTGCCGCATTTAACGGCGCACAACCCAAAAAGGCAAAAGAAGAAGCTTCCATACCCTATCCCGAAAGCAACATTACGCTTAACTCCCAATTTAAACAAAACAAAAAACACAATTGCCGCGATAATGATCCCAATAGTCCAGATCGTGTCTAAACTGACAGCTCCGGCTTTTCCTGATTTCTGATTACAGCGCATACCCCTACCTCCTTTTTTGTTTCTTTTCATTATACCGCCCTAAACAAGAAACTAACACAATAATCTTTTGAACACCTAAAAGCTTTATTTAGCAAATACATCCCTTACGCCTCGGCAACTTTATGCAGAATCTCCGAAATGAAAGTTTGATACTTAACACCCATCTTCTGCGCTTTCTGTTTGATGTGTTCTAAATCATAGCTGTTTACGCGGATACTTAAAACAGAATCTTTCTTACGCCTTTCAAGGGCCTCTTTAATCTCTTCAAACCTTTTCTTGTTAACACTCACATATTCTCCCCTCAGTAACGAGTCTTCAATGGCCTTTTCCTGCCTGGTAAGTTTAATCCGTCTCATGCCTGGCTTTCTCCTTTCTATAAATCCTGGTATATTTACGACTAGGGTAAAGCGTTTTTAAAAAGATGCCCTCTCCATCCCAAACAAAAGGCACCAGCCAAATATAATCCTTGTATTCAAAAAGCATCATCATTTGATTTTCTCTTTGCGGGCTATCTTTGAAATCTACGAATTTTGCCTCAACTATCTCTTCAAAAGAAACTCCCCGAGTACGTTTTAACCGCCTGCTCTTTAACGGACTCCATCTGATCTTACCCATAAAGCTAGTGTGTCACGGAGTGTATATACAATTGTATTACTTTTTATATTGCTTGTCAATAGTTTTTCCGCCTCCATGACCCGCCTCCTTTCTACTCTAATAGACGTAGAAGAAGGCCAAATCTCACAAGGAACAAGCACAACAATCTTTATCAAGCACAATAATTTTTATTTAGCGCAGTCCTTGTGAGCGTAGCAAACAAGGATCAAGCTTGAGACTTATGATTTCTGGAATCTAATTATTCTTTTCTCTGTAACCTTAGGCGGTACGAGCAATTGCCGGATTGCTTCAAAAATATCTATTATCTTTTCATCGTGTTCCGCATACTTCTTCTCTAAACCTTCTATCTTTATGGCTAATTCTTTGTGCGTTAAAAGTAATTCTCTCAATTTCACAAAGGCGCGCATTATTTGAATATTTACCTTGATGGCTCTTCCGCTGTTTAAGACGCTGGAAAGCATAGCTACACCTTCCTGAGTAAAAACAAATACGTTAGGCGCATGTTTAATCTTGGAACTTATCACAGTTTGTGATAAGTCCATAATCTCCATCCGGGTAAGCGAAAACATAAAATCTCCCGGAAAACGTTCGATATTCCTCCTCACCGCTTGGTTCAATATCCTGGTCTCTACGCCATAAAGCGCTGCTAAATCGCGATCAATCATTACTTTCTTGCCTCTTATTTCAAATATCCTTGACGCAATTATCTCAGCTGACATTCCGTTTGCCATAACTAGCCTCCTTTATACTCTAATAGACGTAGAAAGGAACGCAATCTAACCACAAAAAACCCAAGCCCTTTCCGAGCTTGGGGTTAAAAATTATGACCGTCCTTTTTATTTATTTCTTTAGGTTCTAACCTACTTCGGCTGTATTACAAATAAAGGCAAGGAGCCTTCGCTTCTACCGTCAATAGCCAAATCAATTGAATATTCACCATATTTCTCAAGCTTCAGCCTTTGGATATTAAGGATCAAATTCGCCGAGCCTGACCTTTGGCCGTCCGGGAAATTTACGTTTATAGTCCCATTAGCAGGAGGAATTATATTTTTCCCATCTAAATCAACGAAAGTAACAGCAACCTTATGCTCTCCTCTTTCAATGCTTTCAAATCTTATTCTAAGAGCAATTGTGCATTGAGGATGTATAACCGGCATTTGAGCAGCGCAAATCGTATCAAAGGCGCCCAGCAAATTCAACTTTCCCATATCATTTGTCGCCGCATCGCATAAAGAATACACTTCTATATTCATCCATGGCTCCTGTTTATTCTATTATATCAAACACAATAATCTTTATCCAGTGAAGTCCTGCGACCCTAAGGGAGCAGGAAACGCCCTAAAGCAAAAATCCCAAGCCCTTTTCAAGCTTGGGGTTTCAGGAAATTATAACCACCCACTTTATTTTTTACTTATACTTCAATACTACATTCTCAATTAAATCTTCAATGAAGTTTACAACCTTTGATTCATGGATAAATATATCGGAAGGGTGAGCACAGGTATTACGTATATCTAACTTTTCCTTCAGTATTTTACACGCCCCAGGAGTTATTGCTCCCGACGATCTCATAATCTCTATAAATATACTTTCTTTCATGTCTTCAAAATTATCTTTTGTATTTATCTGATGCAACCTATTAGCATCAGGTCTCCTTAATAAGGCTATGTTAAACTCTGACTTTTTATTAGCTATAATGAATTCTTGCATAAAATCCATAACAAACAGCCATGTCATAATTATTGAAGCTCTTTTAAGACCTCTTTCAGCGCAAGTGATAGCTTCTCCTAAAAATATTCTTTGATTTTTATCCAAAATTTTTGGAAGGAGGTTTTTTAACATCTCCGTTCCCCTTTGGATTTGCGGCTCATCTTTCAAGTAATGTTCAGCTTCATCCAAACCGTGCAATGACAATGAATATCTGCCTTTCTCAATGAGCAATAAAGGGGAGGTTTCGCCATCTGACAACTCTTTTAATTTCTCTTCTAATTTATCAGGAATATGTAATTTTGATTTTTTGAAAGTATTCTGCAGTATTCGAGGAGTAAAACCAGTAGAACCGCAAGAACGCATGTAATACCCGAGTAATACTATATGCGCCCTTTGCTCTAAACGGAGGACATTGGGAACGGAACGGATGAAGCTTTCACTATCCTTGACAGCATCCAACATGTTATTTGCTAGAAACTGGCATAGCTGAAACGGCGTCTTCACCACTCATGGTTAACTGGTATCTCCCATGACTCAACTTATTAAGCAAGCCTTGTTTAACGGCAAGTGTATAATAGGCTCCTTCTATTGGTTTTACTTTAGCCATTCTAACAGTAGTAGCAATATCTTTCTTGCTAAATTCAGCTAAAGATCTATATTCATCCAAATATTTAGCAAATACTATAAGGTATTCTGTCCTGCCATTCGGTTTCTTTTCTCTGACATATTCAGCCGGAGTCATATCCCTTTTTGGTTTAGTTACAAAAACCTTTCCTGGGAGGCCTGGCTTACCTTTTGACTCGGCTAGGGGCTGCTTTGTAATCCCTTGATTATCAAGGAAAAGCTTAAGATATGCATCTATAAACTTCGCCTCACCTTCTAATTCTATTTCGTTCTCTCCGATTTTTAATCTTAACTTTTCGCTCATTATCTCCTCCTTTTCAGTTGTACTAATTTCTAATATTTCACAAAAAAATAATAGGACAGTTCTATTTTCTAGAAACCGTCCCTCAAATTGCGACTCTGGTGTATAACAATGTCCTGACTATTGACCTTATTCTACTCCTCTCAATTTCCTTGTCAATGGCTGGATTCTACTTTTCGCGGGTGACGAGGCGCGATTCGAGCAGGACGTAAAGGCGACGAGCGGGCACGGATGCCTAGCTATAACGAAGGCTGGCAGAGCGAGTAAGCCGATTCGAGCGAGCTTTTCCACGCTGGGGAAAAGCGAGCGTTCCTGCGAGAACGCACCTCGGCAGGACCCGCGTGGGTAGCTTTAGAAATGAAAAAGGCGTTGATTGCTCAACGCCTTTTCCTCGTAGCATAATTCGCTTTTCCAACTACCTAAAGTATATATGCCAAATAATATATTGTCAAGTTGAATTGATGAGCGTAATCAGCTTTTCCGACCTGACTACGCCCATATCGTTATCCCCTCGGCAGGATTCGAACCTGCATCGTCTTTTTAGTTGGAAAAGCGCATTATCCATTTATGCTACGAGGGGACACGATTGAAG
>JAQUNE010000093.1 GCA_028717765.1 Candidatus Omnitrophota bacterium
CGCGTAATCTCTGCGGCTCAACGGATTCCAGCATTTTATTTCTACAGGCCGCTTTTAAAAGCTTAAGCGTCTGCGGTTCTATTTTAAAAGCAAAACGTTCTTGGAAACGGATTGCCCGTAAGATACGCGTGGGATCATCAATAAAGCTTAAATCATGCAAGATGCGTATTTTTTTCTCCCTAAGATCATTCCTGCCGCCAAAAATATCTATTAACTTTCCATAATCTTCCCCAGAAATACTCACTGCCATGGCATTAATCGTAAAATCCCTGCGAAAAAGGTCATCTTTAAGGCAACCAGGCCTTACTTCAGGAAGGCTGGCAGCTTGCGGATAAATTTCTCGCCTGGCAGTGGCAATATCAATCTTTAACTTATGCGAGGGCGCTAAAGTAGCAGTCCTGAATCTTCGGTGCAGGGTAAGTTTTCCGCCTAATTCCTTGCTTAAATCCTCGGCAAAAACTATCCCCTCGCCTTCAATTGCAATATCAAGGTCAAAATTATTTACGCCTAAGACCAGGTCCCTTACAAACCCGCCAACCAGATAAGCAGGCATCTTAAGTTTCCCGGAAGTCTTACCTATCAAGCGTAACAAATCCTTAATTTCTTTTGGTAATTGCTCTAAATATTTTCTCATGGCCGTGGATGATACATCCGATGTATAGCTTTTAATCTGTCTTTGTTTATATGCGTGTAAATTTGGGTGGTGGAAATATTCGCATGCCCTAACATCTCCTGGACGCTACGCAGATCCGCCCCTCTTTCCAATAAATGGGTGGCAAATGAATGCCTTAATAAATGCGGCTTTATAGGTTTTCTAATTTTTGCGCTCTGGGCGTATTTTTTAACCAACTTCCAGAATGATTGCCGGGAGATCTTTTTTCCTAAACGGCTTAAAAAAAGGAATTCACTTTCTTTTTTAGCTAAAAGTTTTGGCCGGCTGGCCTCTAAATAACGTTTAATGCTCTGAACGGCCTTTTGCCCCAGGGGTATCACGCGCTCTTTGTTGCCTTTACCAATACAGCGCAAGAAACCAACATCCAAATTTACATTATCTAATCTTAAGTTTACTGCCTCTGAAACACGCATCCCGGAAGCATAAAGCGTTTCCAGGATTGCCCTGTCTCTAATCCCTTGAATATCGCGCGTATCAGGTTGATTCAGTAAAACCTCTACCTCATTCACAGAGAGAGATTCCGGAATTCTTTTCCAAAGCTTGGGCGTTTCAATTAGGCTTGTGGGATCAATATTTATGATCCTCTCCCTGACAAGAAAGTGGTAAAAAGATTTAATTGCTGCCAAGCGACGGGCAATGGAATTTGCGGAAATACCTTTATTTTTTTGAAAGAGCATAAAGTCCGTAATATTATTTCTTGTGGTCTTAGACAAGCTATCAATATGGTTCTCGGCAATAAAGCCTAAATAACTATTAAGGTCCTCGCGATAGGAAGAAATAGTATTACTAGCAAGCCCTCTCTCCACAGAAAGGTAATCCAAGAAAGTATTGATAAATTCTTTCATCTTAGGCTAGAAACGAATTATGCTTCTTTTCCGCGCCAAGGGTTGAATCCGGACCGTGGCCAGGATAAATCACCGTGTCATCGGGCAGTTTCAATAATTTTTCCTTTATAGAGCTAACTAACTGCTCGTGGCTTGCTCCGGGAAAATCTGTCCTGCCGATGCTACGGTAAAATAAGCTATCTCCGGTAAATAAAATCTTATTTTCCGGCTGGTGCATAAGTAAACTGATTCCTCCGGGAGTATGCCCTGGAGTATGGATCACCTCCAGTTCAAGAGCCCCAAGCTGAATTTTTTCTCTATCTTCTAAAGTCTTAATTTCTGATTTTACAGTGAAAGTAGACCCAAGAAAAGTGGAAAAATTGGCTTGCGAGTTTTTTAACATCTCGGCATCATCTTTATGTATATAAATGACTACTCCAAATTTATCATCGCAACCGATATGGTCGTAATGGCCGTGCGTATTAATAACCATTGCCGGCTTTAAATTATATTTACCTAAAACTTGGCGGATCTTTTTTTCATCATCACCAGGATCAATAATGATTGCCGGAGAATTTTCCTGAGCAGCTAATATATAACAATTCGATTCTAACGGCCCAACAGAAATAGTTTCTAGGATCACGCCATATACCCCTTTACCTTACTGTAGGAAAAATCACGCAGGATACGCATCTTTAAACGTTCAGCGGCAGTACGATTATTGGAGAAATTTGCGCCGTATACATCTGCTTTAACATCATCCTGAAGGGCTGCTAGCTGGTTAAGATAGACATCCAATTGTTTTTGTTTTTCGGGATTAAGCATGTTCCTTACGTAGAGCAAATTTTTTATTGCCTGATCAATACAGCTCACCTGTTTTTTATAATTCCCCGAGTGAGAGAGAGACTCAATTAATTCATCCTGCCAGCTTTGCCAATATAAAAAATACTGTCGGTAGAGCTCCTCTTTGGACATCGTAGGCTTATACTCTTGCGGCTCAAGCACCATTTCTTCTTTAGGCATATTTTCTTTTTTGGTTTTACGGGTAAATTTACGCACAAAAGCATCGCAACCAGAAAGGAAAATCACAAAAGACAAGACCCAAATGACAAATAATAAACGCCTACTTCTCATTTTATCATCTCCTTAAATTCTTTTTCGCTAATGATCTTTACCCCTAATTTCTTTGCCTTATCATATTTTGAGCCCGGATTATCTCCGGCTACCAGAAAATCAGTGGCCTTGCTCACACTTGAAGAAGCATTGCCTGCGGCCCGGCGCACCAGTTCTTCTGCCTGTAAACGGCTAAAGGCTTTTAGCTCCCCGGTAAAAACTATATTCTTTCCGGATAATTGTGTCGACTGAAAAACTGGAGAATCTTCTTTTAATTTTAAACCGGCCTGTTTAAATTCCTCAATTAATTTTTTCGTTTGGGCTTGAGAAAAATAATCTACAACCGATTCTGCCATTACCGGTCCGATCTCATAAATTTTCTCGAAGTCAGCTAATTCAGCTGTTGAAAGCCGACCAATCTCCTTAAACTGCCTGGCAAGAAGAAAGGCTGCTTTTTCTCCGATATGCCGGATCCCCAATCCAAAGATCAGCCGGGAAAGCGGCTTATTTTTACTCTTTTCTATCCCCGCAATCAGGTTATCCGCTTTTTTATCTTTAAATAATTCCAATTTTAAGAGATCCTCTTTTTTTAGTTTATAAATATCGGGGAAGCTGCGTACTAATTTTAAACTCACCAGCTGATTCACTACCGCTTCCCCCATTCCTTCGATATCCATAGCCGCGCGAGAAGCAAAATGCAAAAGCCCTCTTTCCAGCTGTGCGCCGCAAGAAGGATTAATACATCTGTAAGCCACATCTTCTTCTTTTTCTTTGATAACTTTCCCGGAACAAACCGGGCAAACCTTTGGGATAACAAATTCTTTTTTGCCTTTACTTTCCACCACTTTAACTACCTTAGGAATAACATCCCCTGCCCTTTCAATTAACACGCGGTCGCCTTGCCGTAAATGCAGGCGCCTGATTTCATCAAAATTATGTAAAGTAGCATTACGGATAATTACTCCCGCGCATTCAACTGGTTGCAATTGCGCGGTAGGAGTAATTACTCCTGTGCGGCCGACATTAAGATCGATCTTTAAAACTGTAGTGGTCGCCTGCCTGGCAGGAAATTTATATGCCACTGCCCAGCGCGGGCTCTTTTGAGTTTGCCCTAGTCTTTTTTGCTGTTCAATACTGTTGACCTTAATGACTATTCCGTCTATATCGAAACTAACCTCTTCTCTCTTTGCCTGCCAAAATTTACAATATGCAATTGCTTCTGTAAGATTTTCGCAAAGCTTGGAGTTAGATACAGTGCGCACTCCCCATTCTTTCAACTTTTTCAAAAAATCCCAATGGGTAACGATTGCCTTTCCTTCATACTCCCCTAAAGAATGGGCGAAAAAATTAAGCCTTCTCTTTCCCACGATCTGGGTATCGAGAAGTTTTAAAGATCCACTAGCGGCATTACGTGGATTTGCAAATAAAACCTCCCCTTCATTTTCCCGCTGCTGGTTAAGGGCAAGAAAATCCTTGTGCTCCATATAAACTTCACCGCGGACTTCAATTAAATCCGGAATATCTTTCCCCATCAAACTTAAAGTAATTGCACGGATGGTTTTTAGATTCTGCGTTACATCTTCGCCAGTCTCGCCGTCTCCACGGGTAGCGCCAACTTTAAGCTTACCCTTGAGATAAGTAATATTGGCACTTAAACCGTCAATTTTTGGCTCTACTACATATTCAACTTTTTGCGCTCCTCCCAATACTTTATACACCCGCTCCTGCCAATCGGCTAATTCTTCAAAAGAATAGGTATTATCCAATGAAAGCATCTTTTGCTTATGCTTTACAGTTTTAAAACCTTCCAGGATCCCCCCGCTTACTCTCACCGTAGGAGAATCTTCAGTCTTAAATTGCGGATATTCTTCTTCCAGACTCTTAAGCTGGTGCATCAGGCTATCATATTCCCGGTCAGAAACTTTTGGCGCAGAAAGAATGTAATACAAATAATCGTGATGACGGATTTTTTCTCTTAAAGCTGCAATCTTATTTTTTATTTCTTTGCTCATTATCTGCCGGCTAAAAGCCGCTCTGCCAAAAAAGACGGTAATCCTGCTGCATAAATTTTTTTCTGGGTTTCCTTGACATCGTAACTAACCCGTTTTAGTTCGAAAGTTTTTTTCTTTGTATCGAATATCCCGTAACTGGATGCGGGATTTCCGTCGCGCGGTTGGCCAACGCTACCAACATTAATAATATATTTATTGCCTTTTTTAATTTCGATAGTAGGGCTCTTAAGATATGCCATCTTTTGATTATGATCTAGAATAAAACTGCCGGGAAAATGGGTGTGCCCCACGAAACAAAGATCCTTAGTGAGAATCTTAAATGTTTGTTCTGCGGTATAATCGTCATTCATATAATTAAAATCCTCAGGGTTATTCAAAGAACCATGCACCAGAAAAAAAGCGTCTTCTTCATGGAATAATTTCAAAGACTTAAGGTATCCGCTTGAAGCTTCGGATAAATTTGTCTTTGTCCAGATGACTGCTTCTTTAGCAATAGGATTAAAATAATCTTTGGGAAATAAATCCACGCTTGCCCAATCATGATTGCCGGCGATTGTGACTTGTGCAAGTTTTTTTACTTCTGATACACACTCATTGGGACTCGCAGCATAACCTACTACGTCGCCAATACAAAGATATTTATCTATGGACTCTTTCTGGTAAGCCTGGAGAACTGCTTGTAAAGCCTCTAAATTGGAATGGATGTCGGAAAAAATTCCGTAACGCATTATTTATTGGTGGATTAATTCAGAACCTAATTTCAAAATCGTCTAGTTCTCTTCCTACTTCCTGCCATTCGATATCAAAATCGCGGATATATAGGGAAAAGTGGTCATGGATTTTTTTTAAAAAATCCCTTAAAACACTCTCTTCAGCTTCGGCAATGATCTCCACTTTGCCCTGGTTGAGGTTTTTCACCCAGCCGCAAATACCCATAGCCTTGGCAAGATGTTCGGCGGTAAAGCGAAAACCTATCCCCTGCACTTTACCACTATAATATACCTGAATTCGCTTTTTCATATACAAGATATAGGATTAAAGAGTTAGATCAAGAATTAGAATAATTTGAACATCTTCCGTCGATTCCGCCAAGGGGAACTGCGTTCCAGCACCCCCACACGCCTCCAGGGTAAATGCCTCCTGGCCCCACTCCGCCATATTGACCCCCCTTGCAATTCTTTAATATACTCTCTGCCCCATTCTCGGACTTTATGAGCAGGATCAACATCGGCCTCTCCCACATTTTTTTTCTATGATTCTTCATCATCATATAGACCTCCGAATTTTATACAGGACAATTTATGATGCGCGCGAAAACCTACACTCAATCCTACATGGCCACTCAGCGTCTTGCCAACAGTATCCTGGAACTGAATTTGGAGATCCGGGGCTACCGTAACCATCCTTACAACTTTGCAATATTTTTTCAGCCCCATTCTCAATTCTTTTTAACA
>JAQUNE010000094.1 GCA_028717765.1 Candidatus Omnitrophota bacterium
GAACCGGTAAAGTATACTAATGCCGCGCCGAAAGATTTTTCTTCCACTACCCGGCAATCAAGCTGCAGATCATCTTTTGTACGCACCGAGGCTTTAGTGTCGCCAAGTGCCAGGATATCGCGGACCTGTGGCTGTGCCACAAAAATATCCATCACTTTTTTCGGACGCCCAGACACTACCAGAATATCAATATCGCGCACAGTTTCCTTCTGGCGGCGCAGGCTTCCGGCAAGGGAAATTTTTTTTACTTCCCGTAATTTTTGCAACACAATTAAGAAGCTATCCGCAACAAAATTAGCCTGGGCAAGCGTCATGCGTTCCTTGCCGCGCTTAAAAATCTCTATTCCCTTTTTGATATTTTCGATAGTTTTTTCTTTAATCCCAAAAATACCCTGGAGTTTATTTTTGCGGAGCGCATCTTCCAAGTCAGCAATATTCTTTATTTTTAATTTTTCGTAAAGGGTTTTTGCGGTTTTTGGGCCGATGGAAGGAATATTCAGCAGTGCAATCAGGCCTTCGGGGATGCTCTTTTTTAAATCTTCGTAAATCTTGATTTTTCCGGTCTGCACATATTCTTTGATGCGTTCGGAAAGGTCTTTGCCGATACCGGGGATTTCGCTTAATCTGTTGCCTCGGATATAATCCCCGATATCCTCGGTCAAGCCTTCGATATTTTGCGCGGCCCTTTCATAGGCGCGGACACGAAAAACATTCTCGCCCTTGATCTCCAGGATATTGGCGATATCGCGAAATACCGCCGCAAGCTCGAAGTTTTTCATTTTCTTATCTTAACTCTTCAAGAACCTCATTCTCAGGATCAAGCTTTTTTGCCTTCTGGAGGTAAAAATCATACTTCTCCAAGTTTCCCGCTTTCTGATACGCCTGTGCCAGGCGGGCATTAGCTGTGGCAAAATCCGGCGCTAATTTTACCGCTTCCTCCAGCTCTTCCAGCGCATTTTTTTGATTTCCTCCGAAAAAACTCGGTGCGAGAAGATAAAATGTTCCCAGCCCTAAGCGCACTTCCGAAAGATCCGGGGCAAAATTCTTGGCCTTAAGAAAATAACCTTTGATTTGTGTACCATAGAAAAATTTATTTAATATCCCACCACCCCGAGAACGCTTGCTATTAATTGTCCCTTGCATCAGATATGCGATGGCAGTATTCTCCTTATCCAGCCCTTTAATTTCTAAGGCCTGCTCAATTAATTCCTGGGCGTTTTTTAAATTTCCATATTTATAGCGGATATATGCCAGGCTGATTAAAGAAGGAGCGTGTTTGGGGTTTTTTTCTAAAATCCCTTTGAGAATACTTTCCGAGGCGTCAAACTTTCTTGTCCTGCGCAGAACCTCGGCTTTTCCCCAAAGCGCATTTAAATTCTCCGGCTCATCGAGAAGGATCATTTCAAAGGTTTGCATTGCCTGCCGGTCTTTTCTTTGCTTAAGCAAACGCAAGGCTTCATTTAGCTGCGATGTACTCTGCTTCGAATCTTCAATGCTACTATTTACCGGCCGATGCCTTAATTGATAATTGCGAACCAAGCCATAGCCAAATACTAATCCCCAGGAAACTATCAGCCCGATTACCAGATATATTCTTATATGTTTGTTATACATTATATTTAGCCTTACCTACTAGGACCGTTTCCAAATAACAACAATAACATCAACGGGTTACAATGGAAGTGTCCCCGCAGGGACACTTCCATCAGAAAACAATATGCTACAAATAGTTAGGAGGAAACGGTCCCAAATGTATGTTACACATTTTCTTTATAGCTCTGCTCAATCGTCTTTACTAAATCTAGTAACATAGTATTTACTGGAACAGGAATTCCCAGCTCCTGGCCCTGACGCACAACTACACCATTAATAAAATCTATCTCTGTACGTTTTTTCTTCAAAACATCCTGCAGCATTGAAGAAATATTAGCTGCCGTGGCCTCACAGACAGCCTCGGCCTTAGCCAAAGGATCATCATAAACCAATTTGATTCTTTTTCTCTTGGCAATGCGCGTTGCTTCACTCACAGCCTCTCTTAAGATCCTGCGCGTGCCATCAAATTCAGTTAATTTTCCATTAGGCAACCGTGTAATTGCAGTAAGCGCATTTATTCCGGCATTAATAATCAGTTTTGACCATAATAACCCTCTAATATCGCGCGAAATTTTTGTTTCCAGCCCGACCTTATTAAATATCTCGCGGATCTGACGCATTTCTACTGGAATTTTTCCGTCGATGCGGCCGATCAAAGTTTCTCCTCTGCCGGCATGCCTGATACTACCAATATCCAGCAGGGTCGCCCCTTCATTAGTTACTCCACCGATAACCTTATCTGGCCCGACAATTTCACTGATAATTTCAATATTTCCAATACCATTTTGCAGGGTTAAAATTTTTGTCTGATCCCCAACCAACGGCTTGGCCCGGGTAATTGCGTCTTTTGTATTATAGGATTTTACACAAAGGAGAATTAAATCCGCCTGTCCGATTTCTTTAACTTGCGCAGTAGCTTTGGTTTTAACCTGATAATTTCCTGATACACCCTCGACCTTGATCCCGAATTGATTGATCTTCGCGGCACGCTCTTCGGTTTTATCTAAAAGCCAAACCTCTTCTTTTGATTTGGATAAAAAATATGCATATAAACAGCCCATTGCACCAGGACCGATAATAGCAATTTTCATCTTACCTCCCCTTAGCGACGAAAGCAGGTTCGAAATCATTTAATTTATTCACTACTTTTTGCGATTTGAGTTCCTTCTCCAGATGAAAATTTAAAAATGCGTTCAAGATAATATCGAGTTCTTTTTTAATCTGAGGATTTAACCCTAAGTTAAGATTACTCTTAAAATCATTCTTCTCAATATGTAAAATCGTAGCCACCGTCCCCCTAAAAATTGACCGGCTACTGGTATCTTTCCCGAAACAACTCGGGCAAAGTAGCCCTCCTAAAGAAAGGCTAAATTTTGAAGCCCCAAGGATCCTTCCCTGGCAAGAAACACAGGAATCAAAATGCGGCTTAAAACCGGAAAGTGCCAGCATTTTAATCTTAAAGATAGTGGCGATTTTATCAGAATTATAAGCGGACTTTAGTTCATTCAAGCAGGAAATACTTAAATCAAAGACCTCTTCGTTTTTGTCCTCCTGCGGCATTATCGCGCCCAATAATTCCATCATAAAACTGCTCATCCCCATTTTAATCATATCCAGCCTGATGCCGTCGAAATTATCGCGTAAATCAGCCTGGCTTACCAGATGCACGGCTGAATTTCTCTTGCGGTAAAATATGATTTCGTTATGGGAAAATAGCTGCAGGCTGCTGGCAAATTTTCCCGGTTCCGTTCGGAAACCTTTTAGTATTCCGCTGATCTTTCCAAAATCCCGGGTAAAAAAATTAGTGAGCACCGAGGTTTCCCTGACATCATACCTGCTTAAAACAATTGCTTCGGTTTTATGAATTGACATACCTGGCTTCTTTCTTATGCATAAGTTGTTTTTGTTTTATTGTCCGGTCGTCATAGCCCAAAAGATGTAGAATCCCATGCACGGCATATAATTCGCTTTCTTTGGCGGGGCTGGTCTTAAAAATCCTGGCATTTCTTACTGCCGTATCGGTTGAAATAAATATATCTGCTAAAGAACAACCGCTTTGTGGTTTTATTGATATATCAAAAGCCATAACGTCTGTTGAATTATTCCTACCTAGATATTTCTTATTCAATTTTTTTATTGCCTTGTCGTTTACAAAACAGACAGTAATTTCTCCGGAATTCTTCGCCTTTTCTGAAGATAAGACTTTAAGAATTGTTCTTTTTATCCTTAGCGGATAGATGGGAATCTTCTTTTGCAGATTTTTTATGGTTATTTTCACTTTTTGTTTCTTCAGGATAAGTTACTCGGCTATGATAAATACCTCCGAGGATGTGAATGAATATCGCGGAAATTTTTTCCAAATCCTTTAAAGTAAGTTCGCATTCGTCAAGCTGGCCATCGATAAATTTATTATTGATTACCTTGTGTACCAACTCTTTGATTTTTTCCGGGTCAGGATCCTTAAGGGCACGTGTGGCCGCCTCTACAGAATCCGCCAAAAGGACGATTGCGGTTTCTTTAGTATCAGGCTTTGGGCCAGGATAGCGAAAACCCTCTTCCCTGATCTCCTGATCTTCTTCCAGCCCTTCCAAGGCACGCCGGTAAAAATAATAGACCAGGCTATTGCCGTGATGCTGCAGGATAAAATCAGTAATTCTCGGAGATAACTTAAATTTGTTGGCCAGCTCCATTCCTTCTTTTACGTGATTCATAATGATCAATTTACTCATTGTCGCAGATAAGTTATCGTGACGGCTGAGATTCAAACTCTGATTTTCACTGAAATAATCCGGCTTAGAGAGTTTTCCCACATCATGATAATATGCGCCAACCCTGGCCAATAAAGCATGTGCCCCTACTGCGCGGCAAGCAGCTTCAGATAAATTCCCCACTACCAGGCTATGATGGTATGTACCCGGCGCCTCTAAAATCATGCGCTGTAAGAGCGGATGATTAAAATCGGATAGCTCTAATAGGCTAATATTGGTCACGGTCTTAAAAAGATATTCAAAAACCGGCAAAATTCCGATCACAATGATCCCGCAAGCCAGGCCGTTTAAAAAAATAATCAGGTATTTACTCGGATTAACAATAAAAAAACGATCAATCAGCAATAATGTCAAAACTTGGACAACACCGATAAAAAATCCCGCCTGAATTACCGCCACGCGCCGACGCGCATTTTCCACCAAGATACTCGAAGAGATCCCGCTAATCAAAAATAACAATACCAGATAATAATTATTATTGGCAAGCGCAGAAACTACTACTGCAGTAATCAAGGTCATTAAAAGCGAAACCTCTAATCCCGAGAATAATATCGTAGCCAACATAGGCACCAGTGAAAATGGGATATATAACACTGACCATCCTTTACTGATAATAAAATAGCTAATGGAGAGAATGATCATAAAAAGCAAGGTCATGTGAAGTAGGTTAGTCTTACGGATAAAAAGCTGTTTCGGCGAGTGTTTGAAATAGAAAAATAGCAGCAGTAAAAATGTCGGTACAGCCAAGTTAACTCCCATGATAGAGCTAACCGCGTATACCAGTAAGACCGGCAAGATAATTCTTAGTTTATTTATTACGTCCTGTTTTGTCATAAGCTTCAATAATTTTCTGTACCAGCGCATGCCTAACCACATCCTGGCCGGTAAGATAATTGAATTTTATACCTTCGATATCTTTGAGGATCTCTTGTGCCTGAAGTAGCCCTAGGGGTTTTCCCTGAGGCAAATCACTTTGCGTAATATCTCCGGTAATCACTGCCTTAGATTCAAAGCCCAGGCGGGTCAAAAACATCTTCATCTGCTCTATTGTGCAATTCTGCGCTTCATCCAAGATAATAAAGGCATCGTTTAAGGTCCTGCCCCTCATATAGGCTAGAGGTGCAACTTCAATAGTTCCGGTTTCCAGATATTTTTCAATCCGTTCAGCATCCATCATATCGTAAAGCGCATCATAAAGCGGACGCAAGTAAGGAGCGATCTTTTCAATCATATCCCCTGGCAAAAAACCAAGTGATTCTCCGGCTTCGATCGCCGGACGGGTGAGAATCAATCTGCGTACTTCCTGTTTTTTTAAGGCATCAACCGCGCATGCCATGGCTAAATAAGTCTTACCCGTACCAGCAGGCCCGAGGCCAAAAACAATATCATGCCTTTTAATTGCCTCTACATAATCCTGCTGCCCCTTAGTGCGCGGACCGACAGCTTTAGATTTTGGAATATTCTCTCTGGGCGCTATTTGCGCAATACCGGAATCTACTACGCTACCTTTCCTTCGTTTAAAAGTTTTTATCAAAGAGGCTAAATCCAACTCTCCGATATCAGTTTGATTTAAACGGATGGCATTAAGCAGATAATCGATAAGCTCTGAGGCTTTTTTGGTGCTAACCGCGGTACCATTAATCTTCAGG
>JAQUNE010000095.1 GCA_028717765.1 Candidatus Omnitrophota bacterium
CCTAACCCCACCTTACCGCAGGCAAGCGCGCCTTTACGCGGTGCGATAAATTTATAACCGCAAGATTTTAATTTCGCAATATTACTCTGGGTAATTTTATTGTTATACATAATCTCATTCATTGCCGGGGCAATCAAAATCTTTTCTTTGCTTGCACAAACTGTGCAGGTTAAAAGGTCATCGCAAATACCTGCGGCAAGCTTGGCAATTATATTAGCTGTTGCCGGGGCAATCAAAATTAAATCCGCCTCTTGCGCCAAAGATACATGTTCGATCTCCCAGGTATCCGGTTCATTAAAGATGTTTGCCTGATAAACCCTGTTTCCGCTTAAACTTGCAAAAACAATCGGCTTGATTAGTTCCTCTGCTTCCTTGGTCATAATCACCTTAACCGTAAAACCGCATTCTTTTAGCTTGCGAACAAGTTCACAGGCTTTGTAGATTGCGATACTTGCAGTTACGCCTAAAATAATATTTTTCCTGGGTCTCTCCATCATTCTTTTGTTTTTATCGCCCGGGCTTCTATCTTACCCTGTTCAATTTCATGTAAAGCCACGGTAGAAGGTTTCGTAGAAGCCCCGTCCTCCACCAATTTTGGCTGGCCTTCGGCAATTTCTAAGGCTCTTTTGGAGGCCAGAATTACCAGTTTATAAATAGACCCTAAACTCTTATCTAATAATTTTTCCCTGCCCCGGTATCCCATCTTTTACCCCCTAAGTAATATGTTAAGCGCTGTTTTCCTTCAAAAATATCCTCTTTAGTTCCCTAAAAGCAACCCGCAGATTCCGGTTTAAAATACGATAGTCAAATTTTGAAGCCGCTAAAATCTCCCGCTGCGCCAGGAGCAGACGCTGTGTTACTTCTCTTTTATCAGTCTCTCTGCAACGGCCTTCAATCCTTGCCTTAAGCACATTAAGCGAAGGAGGAAGGACAAAAATTGTTACCGTATTATGGGGATAGATTTTCTTAAGGATCCTTGCGCCCTTAAGGTCTAAACAAAACCCAATATGTTTGCCTTTCTTAAGCCGGGCCTCTACCAGATCCCTGGGCGTCCCGTAATAATATCCCAAATACCTGGTCCATTCAAGAATTTTTTTCGATTTTAATAAACGTCTGAATTTATCTTTAGTAATAAAAAGATAATCCTTACCCTGCCGCTCTCCAAGGCGCTTAGGCCGGGTAGTAACAGAGAGTGATTTTACCAGCAATTTACCGATTTTTCTATCTTGGATTAATTTGGTCAGAAGGGTAGTTTTACCTGAGCCTGAAGGCCCGGAGATTATAAAGATTTTCCCTGACTTATTTTGTCTTTTTTTGGCTTTCACTACTCGATATTCTGCACCTGTTCGCGGATCTTCTCGATCTGACTTTTCATTTGTACGGCACGCCCGGAAATTATCAGATCAAATGACTTCGCCGCCAGAGTATTGGCCTCTCTTTGCATCTCCTGAGTAATAAAATCCAACTCCTTGCCCACAGAACCACCCTTGGCAATCTTCTGTTGAAAATTTTTTATGTGAAAATTCAGCCGGTCCATTTCTTCGGAGATATCCGCCCCCTTTAGAAAAGCCGAACGTTCCTCTTCTACTCTTATCTTCTGGAGCCTGTTTTTTACTGCCGAGGCGAACCTGCACTTAATTATAGCCAGGTCTTTTTTAAGTAACTCAGCTCTGTTCCTTAGCAAGGCTGCCAAAGCCCTGCCCTCTTTTTGGCGCGTCTTTAATAATTCTGCAAGTGCCTGCTGCAACAAAGGTTTAAGATGTTCCCAAATATGCATTCCCGCAGGTTTATTTTCTTTAAGCGACAAAATGCCGGGCAGTCGTATCAAAGAGTCTAACGCTAAACCATCTTTGACCTTAAATTCTTTTTTTATACTATTTAGTTCATGTAAATAATTTTTCAAGAGCTTGCGGTTTACAAATATCCCTTGTGCCTCTTGCCCTTTTATATTTATGGCGCAAAAGACCCTGCCACGGCTGATTTTAGTTTCAATCTCTTTTTTTAATTTGTCTTCTAAAGAAAGCATGCCTTCCGGAAGATGAAAAACAGTTTCCTGGAATTTGTGGTTAGTGCATCTTAGCTCCACAGAAATCCTGCCTATAGAATCAATCTCTGCTTCCTGGCTGCCAAAACCGGTCATACTGCTGATCATTTTTTATCTCCAGGCCTTGTTTGTTATTTCTTTCTGCACTAAATCTTTCGTCGGATACAAATCAACGATAATTTCATCCGGGTTAAACCAAAGCTTAATCTCTCTTTCGGCTTCGGGTTCATTAGATGAGACGTGAATTACATTTTCATAAACTCCGGATGTGGTTATCCTCCCGTAAGAACCGCGGATAGAGGTCGAATCAGCCTCCTCGGGATTGGTTGCTCCGGCTAATTCCCGGCATTTTCTAATCGCATCTTTTCCCCAATAAACAAGGGCCATAACTTTCTTGCGATCGTGTAAATCCCCCTGGAGATATTTAATAATCTCTCCGAAAAAAGGCTTATCTTTTAGATGTTTATAGTGCTCTTCTGCCAGCTTTTTTGATACACGTACCATTTTAGCAGCGACAATCTCAAGCTTGGTCTCGGATAAACGTGTAAGAATGTTGCCGGTAAGCGATTTCTTTAATCCATCCGGTTTGATAAGAATTAAAACTGCCTGGTCCATTATCTATTTTCCTCCTTTGATTACATTAACTATGCGCTCAAGATCTTCTTGAGAATAAAAATCGATATTGATATGCCCGCGTTTCTTTCTTTTGCTGATCCTGACTTTAGTAGCCAAGGCATGCTGTAGCTGTTCCTCTAAAATAGCAACCAGCGGTTCCCGCTGGCCCTGGCCGATACTTCTTTTTATTAACTTTGGCCGGCTGCTTTTGATTAAACTCTCCAGCTCGCGGACAGAAAGCCCTTTGGAAATAACATCCTGCACAAGTTTACGCTGATGATTTATATCATCTATCTCTAACAGAGCGCGCCCATGCGCAAAACTAATGCGCCCCTTCTTCATCTCTTCTTGAATCTCATAAGGAAGTTTGAGCAGGCGCAAAGTGTTTGTAATAGTCACCCTGGCCTTTCCCAAGACCTCGCTTATTTTTTCCTGGGTAACCTGAAATTTATCCATTAAGTGCTGATAGGCGTGCGCCTCTTCAATAGGATTCAATCCTTCCCTTTGGATGTTTTCAATTAAAGCCAGTTCCAAAGAATCCTGATCGCTTACATCCCGCACAATAACCGGGATCTCTTTGAGGTTTAAGATATTAGCAGCGCGAAATCTTCTTTCTCCGGCGATCAATTCATAATTATCGCCCCTGCGCCTCACCAAAAGCGGCTGGATAACCCCTTTTTCTTTAATGGATTGGGCTAATTCTTCTATGCTTTGCTGATCAAAATTCTCTCGCGGCTGGAATGGATTGGGTTTTATTTGTTCAGATTGGAGATAAACAATCTCTTCTTTATGTGTTGCGCCTTCAAAAGTTTTTTCCGGAATTAACGCACTTAAACCTTTCCCCAAAGCTTTTCTCTCCATTAGGCTTCTCCTTGTCCCTGCGGGATTTTAAGATTCAACGGTAAACCCAATATCTCCTTACTAAGCTCTTCATATTTTTGAGCGCCAAGAGAATCCCGGTCATACAAAGCAATGGGTTTACCAAAGCTTGGCGCCTCGGTTAAACGAATATTTCTGGGAATCACGGTAATATAAACTTTTTCTTTAAAATGGTTGCGTGCCTCCTGAATTACCTCTTTGGTCAGGTTAGTTCGAAAATCTGCCATTGTCAAAAGTACGCCTTCAATTCCTAGGGAAGGATTGAGGTTTTCTTTCACAAGTCTAATGGTATTATGTAGTTGCGTCAATCCTTCTAAGGCGTAATATTCGCATTGCACTGGAATTATTACCGAATCAGCAGCACATAAGCCATTAATTGTAAGCAGACCCAAAGAAGGCGGAGAATCGATAATTAAAAAATCAAAGTTATCTTTTACTTGCTGTAAAGATCTTTTTAACCTATGCTCTCGCCCTAATGCGCCTACTAATTCTACCTCTGCTCCGGTTAAATCCAAATTAGAAGGAGCAAGAACGAGATTATCAATCGCGGTTTTTTGCAGAATATCTGATATTTCTACTTCTTCTAATAAAATATGATAGGTACTTTTCTTAATATCATGTTTATTTATGCCAATTCCGCTAGTTGCATTTGCTTGAGGGTCTAAATCAATCAACATAACCTTTTTACCTGCCATAGCAAGATATGCTGAAAGATTAATAGAAGTAGTAGTTTTACCTACTCCCCCTTTTTGATTACAGATAACGATTATCTTACCCATTGATATTCTTACGGTTAAGAATAGTTCCCCGGGAAACATTCCCTTTAACTAAATTAATTATCCTAAAATTACAACAAATGTCAAGTATTTTCTTTATTTGCAATTACACTTACGCGCACCTTAGCAGGCTTAGCTCCAGGCATACCAAAAAGACCTTTTTTTTCTTCAGATAAAACCTGTATTTTTACACTTTTCCGAGGGAGTTTTAATTCTATTAAGGCTTTCTCAATGGCTTCCTCAACAGTATTCCCTTCAGCTTCTAAATATTTTATCTTTTTCATTTCTGTTTATTTATGCGTATTTGGTACACAAGCATTAATAGGCTGTTTACAAACCAATAAAGCACTAACCCTGATGGCATATGGTAAAAAATAACCCCAAACATAATAGGCATAATAATTGACATCATTTTCTGCTGCTGAGCTGCTTCCCCGGTTGCCTTAACCGTAGAGATTTTTTGTTGTACAAACATTCCAATAGCCATTAAAATTGGTAGAATATTTACCTGATTTCCTAAAATTGGTATTGAATTTTTAAAAGTAAAAAGTTGGTCCGGAGAAGAAAGGTCTTTGATCCAAAGGAACTGAGCTCCTCTTAAAGCCACGGAACGAATTAATGCCTGATACAGAGCAAAGAAGATTGGCATTTGCAATAAAAGCGGGAGGCATCCACCTAATGGGTTAACCTTATGTTCTTTATATAGTTCCATAATCTCTTTATTTAATCTTTGGGGATTATCTTTAAGTTCTTTACGTAAAGCTTCGATCTTGGGTTGCAAAAGCTGCATCTCTTTCATTGAGCGCATTTGCTTAAGTGAGAGTGGAAAAAGTAAAAAGTATACAGCTATGCTTAATATTATTATCGCCCATCCCCAATTATGTACCAAGTTATAGAAAAAGCCAAGTAACTGTAAAAGCAACTGGGCAATAAAATCAAAGGTCCCATAATATATAATTCCTGACCATTCAGGTTTAATATTATTTATTGTTTTCAAATCCTGAGGGCCTAAATAAATATGAAATAAATGTCCAATCTGAGCCCCAGGCTTTAAATTCAACTCAGAATCCAAAATACCAACCTCTGATTCCTGACTATTGAGTTTCTTAACATAGGCGCTCATTACAGTATCAGTTGGCTCCAGAATTGCGCAAAAATATTGGTCACGTAACCCAATAAATTTCACATCCTGAGTAGTGAAATCTTTTCCCGCTGGCAGATGCAATGTTTTTTCTTTATTGCCAACGAAAACATCCTGGTAACGTGATTGGTTATTTTTAGCCGATAGATCTAACCGGCCTAAGATTAATTTGGGATGCAGAATCATAGGAGAAGAGGATAAATTTTGAACTTTAATCTCTAAGTCTATGGTATAACTATTGTTAGGAATAATAAATTTTTTGATAATACGCTTGTTTTGATCCTGGCAAACAAATGATATTTGTTCTTTAGTTATGCTTTCCTGTTTAAATATATTGCCGTTATCATAAAGAAAGCCAATTCTAAGAGGCAAACGATGCTCAAGCTTGTTTTTAAAAACTACCTCCACAATAGAAGCATTGGCTGGATCAAAAATTATATCCCGGCTATCTTGAGTAAATTTTACTAATTCATTTGCGGCGTTCGGAGGGGACAGGGGTTCACCTGATATTTGATTAGCCGGCAATGTTTGTTGAGTTAATGGCTGCTCCT
>JAQUNE010000096.1 GCA_028717765.1 Candidatus Omnitrophota bacterium
AAAGAAATGGAACGCGCGAATTTTCTCTTTAATTTCGCGCTGCGGATGATCTTTTCCGAAAGCGTGGTCTTGCCTGAGCCGGAAGGCCCGGAAAGGACAAAGATTAATCCCCTATTTTTACTGATATTTTTCCCCACTTACTCTATATTCTGCACCTGTTCGCGGATCTTTTCAATCTGGCTCTTTAACTGCACCACCCTGGCAGAAATCGAAGCATCGAAAGATTTTGCCACCATGGTATTTGCTTCACGCTGCATCTCTTGGGCGATAAAATCCAATTCCTTGCCGACCGGGCCCTTGCCGTTAAGTTTTTGGGTAAAGTTCTTGATATGAAAACTCAAGCGTTCCATCTCTTCGGCGATATCCGAATCCTTTAAAAAAAACATGCGTTCTTCGTCGGATTTCATCTTGGTAGTCTTTGCCTTTACCGCGTTAGTAAACCTCATCCTTACGTAATCAAGGTCGCTCTTCAGGGCTACCGCGCGCCTTTTTAAAAAAACCTGCAAGGCGCTGCCTTCTTTCCTGCGCACGCGCAAAAGGTCATCAAGCGCCTGATCAAGCAGCGCTTTCAGTTTAGGCCAGATCGCGGTCTTATCTATCTCGGATTCTTCCAGGGCAAAAACTCCGGGCAGCCGGATAAGGGCATCAAGGCTTATTCCTTCTTTTAAATCAAATTCCTGCTGTAAGCTCTTTAGCGCTTTATGGTACTTTTTTAAAAGCGCTCTATTAATAAAGACGTTTTCAGCCTGGCCGCCGGAGATATTTATTGCGCAGGTCACCCTGCCCCGGCTGAGCTTGTTGTCTATCTCTTTTTTTATCCTGTCTTCTAAAAACAGGAAGCCATCAGGCATATGTAAAACCACTTCCAGGAATTTATGGTTTATGCTCCTTAATTCCACGGAGATCTTCCCAAAGGAACTGCTTTTCGCTTGGGCTACGCTAAACCCGGTCATGCTATGTATCATCTTAAACCTTTCTTCTAGTCCCAGACCATCGCCTTCTTTTTTTCTTCGACCACTTCCTTTGCCGGATACAGATCAACGATTATTTCTTCCGGCCCGAACCAAAGCTTTATCTCTCTTTCAGCGTCGGGTTCATTCGCCGACACGTGAATCACGTTTTCATAGACCCCGCTGGTAGTGATCCTGCCGTAAGAACCGCGGATAGAAGTGGGCTCTGCCTCTTCGGGGTTAGTTGCCCCGGCAAGCTCCCTGCATTTTTTTATAGCGTCTTGCCCCCAGTATATGAGCGCCATGACTTTACGCCTATCATGCAGCTCTCCGCAGAGATATTTAATGATCTCATTAAAAAAAGGCTTGTCTTTCAAATGCTGATAATGCTCCCTGGCCAGCTCTTTTGAGGGGCGGACCATTTTAGCCGCAACGATTTCAAGCTTTGTTTCTGACAAGCGGGTCAAAATATTCCCGGTCAAAGATTTCTTAAGCCCATCGGGTTTTATCAAGATCAAAACTGGCTGTTCCATGCTTTAGCTTCCCCCCTTGATCTTATTAACAATCCTCTCCAGGTCCTCCTGGGAATAGAATTCAATATAAATATGGCCGCGTTTTTTTCTTTTCATGATTTTTATTTTCGTAGCCAAAGTATGCTGCAGTTCTTCCTCAAAGACCGCCACCAACGGATCTTTTACAGCCTGTTTTAGCCTCTGCCTTATCGCCCTGGGACGGTGAGCTTTCATAATGCTCTCCAATTCTCTGACAGAAAGTTCTTTAGAGATAATTTCGTGGGCCAGCCGGCGCTGCTGGTTTACGTCTTCGGTTTCAAGAAGCACTCTCCCATGAGCAAATGATATCCGTCCTTTTTTAATTTCTTGCTGTATTTCTTGCGGTAACTTCAATAATCGCAATATGTTAGCAACTGAAGCCCTTGCTTTGCCCAGGCCCTCGCTAATTTTTTCCTGGGTTACCTGAAATTTATCAATAAGATATTGATAGGCATGCGCTTCTTCAATAGGATTCAAACCCTGCCTTTGTATATTTTCTATAAGAGCCAATTCCAATGAATCCTGATCAGTCACATCTTTGACAATTATTGGCACCTCTTTTATGTTTAACGAATTAACTGCCCTAAATCTTCTTTCTCCGGCGATCAATTCATAATAATCACCCTTGCGCCTTACCAGCAACGGCTGAATGACCCCTTTTTCTTTTATAGACTGGGCAAGCTCTTCTATACCTTGCGGATCAAAATCTTCTCTCGGCTGAAAAGGGTTTGGCCTGATCTGGCTTGTTTTAGCGTAAATGATTTCTTCTTTTCCTTCCGATACTCTCTCAGGGATCAAAGCGCTTATCCCTTTTCCCAAGGCTCTTCTTTCCATCAGGCAACTCCTTCTGTCGAGGGTAAATTGGAATTCAATGAAAGTCCTAAAATCTCTTTATTCAGTTCTTCGTATTTTTGCGCGCCCAAAGAATCTTTATCATAGGCCACAATCGGTTTACCAAAACTAGGCGCCTCGGTCAAACGGATATTCCGCGGGATCACTGTCTCGTATACTTTATCTTTAAAGAAATTCCTGGTCTCCTGAATGACTTCTTTGGTAAGGTTAGTCCTGAAATCAGCCATAGTCAACAAAACTCCTTCTATGGCCAGGCCCGGGTTAAGATTTTCTCTCACAAGTTTAACCGTATTAGTGAGTTGCGTCAATCCTTCTAAAGCATAATATTCGCACTGCACCGGGATGATCACCGAGTCTGCCGCGCATAATCCATTAATTGTCAAAAGGCCCAAAGATGGAGGTGAATCAATGATTATAAAATCAAAGTTCTCTTTTTCTTTTTGTAAGGCCCTCTTCAGCCTGTATTCTCGGCCTAACAGGCTAACCAGTTCTACTTCTGCCCCGGTTAGATCTAAATTCGCCGGAGCTAACCAAAGATTATTTATCGCTGTTTTCTGTAGAATATCTCTTATTTCTATTTCTTCTAAAAGTACGTGATAAGTGCTTTTCTTGATTTCGTGCTTATTCATGCCTATGCCGCTAGTAGCATTTGCCTGGGGGTCTAAATCAATAAGCATTACCTTTTTGCCGGATACTGCCAGGTAGGTAGCTATGTTGATTGCCGAGGTAGTTTTGCCTGTGCCACCCTTCTGATTACAGATAGCGATTATTTTACCCATTGTAATTTATATAGTTACGAATTGTTCCACGCGGAACATTGCTCTAAATCGAATAAAATAATTATCTCAAACCCGGCATATTTGTCAAGTATTTTCTTTGCTTTTGATAGCGCTTACTCTGACCCTGGCTGGTTTTGCGCCAGGCATACCAAAAAGCCCTTTCACCTCCTCGGAAAGTATCTCAATCTTTACTCTATTCCTGGGGAGCTTTAATTCCTTAAGTGCCTTTTTAACCGCTTCTTCTACGGTTTTACCTTCAACTTCAACATTAATTTTAGGAGTCATTTTGTTTGATTAAGCCGGATTTGATATGCCAGCATTAATACGCTATTTATAAGCCAATATAAAACCAATCCTGAAGGCATACGGTAAAAAATCAGCCCGAATATAATCGGCATCATTATTAACATGATTTTCTGTTGTGAAGCAGATGTACCGCTCGAGCCAAAAGTTGAAATTTTCTGTTGGACAAACATCCCAACGGCCATGACAAGCGGTAAAATGTTTATTTCATTACCCATCACTGGCAATGAAACCGGCATAATGAAAAGCCGGTCTGGTTCAGAAAGATCTTTTATCCATAAGAAGCTCGCTCCTTTTAAAACTACCGAGCGCATCAAAACCTGATAAAGAGCAAAAAATATGGGCATCTGCAACAATAAAGGCAAACAGCCGCCCAGCGGGTTAACTTTGTGCTGGCTGTATAAAGCCATTATTTCCTTATTTAACTTCTGTGGGTTGTCTTTGTAGGTTTTTTTCAGTTCTTCCACGTGAGGTTGCAGCATTTGCATCTGTTTCATAGAGCGCATTTGCTTTAAGGATAAAGGAAAAAGAATAAGATAAATCAGTATGCTTAAGACGATTATTGCCGTTCCCCAATTATGCACTAAATTATATAGGAATCCTAACATTTGCAGTAGGACTTGAGCGATAAAATCAAAGGTACCATAATAAATCACGCTTGACCATTCAGGATGGGCTTCGTTGATTAGTTTTAACTCTTGAGGCCCTAAATAGATAGAGAATTTTTGCTCAACCTCCTGATTAGGAGCTATTATTAACTCCGGAGATTGGATTCCAATCTCTGAAACTTGAGGTTTAATTTTTTTCACAAAACCATTAAAATTATCTACTTTATCCGGACCGAGGATGGCACAAAAATACCTATCCCTGAAGCTTAAGAATTTTAAATCGCTAAAAAGCGCGTCCTTTTGTGAATTAGGATGCAAGGTTTTCTCTAAGGTAGCTACGGTTAGATCAATAAATCTTGATTCCTCCTGATTCTTAGATAGATCAATTAACCCTAAATATAGGGGTAAATTCATATTTAATGGAGCGGAAGATAAATTTTTGATTTTTATACTTAACGCTATGTCATATTTGGAGTTAGAGAAACTAAATTCTTTAATAATCTTTTTTGTAGAATCAGCATAGACAAAGGCCACTGATTCGGGGGTAACCGCCTCTTTTTTAAATAACATGCTGTTATCCCCAAAGAGGAATCCGTAAGTTAAAGGAAATTTATATGACCTATAAGCGCTGAATACAACCTCTTTAATCGTTCCCCGGTTCTCATCAAAAACTACTTCAAAATCATTTTGTTTAAAATTGAAAAGTGTTTCTTTTTGCTCTTCGGCTTGCTGGCTAACTGAAGGAATGGTTGAGGGAGAAGCTGGCGACAGGGAGGGGCTAAGAGCTACTTCTTTTTGCGTAACTCCTTTATTTTCAACACTATAAGGCTTGGTGACAAAAGTCGACCAGCTCAACAGGATCAATAGTGATAACAATATAAACAAAACAATGCGTTTATCCATAAAATAACTCCATTTTTGTTAACCGCGGTGTGTAAATTGGCACAGGTTACTTTAAAGGGTCGTATCCGGCTTTGCCAGAGAAGGGATGACAACGCAACAGTCTTCCCATACCCTTAAGCGCTCCCTTTAAAAAACCATACCTTTTAATTGCTTGCTTAGTGTATTCGGAACAACTGGGTGAAAAACGGCAGGCGCAAGGCAATAATATTCTTATGTACCCCTGGTAAAATTCCAGAAGCTTAAGCGATATCTTTTGCAACATTAAATGCTTAATCTTTTTCTGCCTTTTTGGCGGCGGCGCGATATAACCTTTCTGCCCGACTTTTTAGCCATACGCTTACGGAAGCCCTGTTTGCGCTTACCCACGACGTGCGTCGGTGTTTTGAGATTTTTTTTCATTTTTTAGTCCTTTTTTTAGGAAAATCCCGAGGTTATTCTTAACCATGATTTTCCTGATAATGGTTGATAATTATAACACAAAGCGAAACCAAGTCAACCTTTAGATTGCCTTTTACTGACCGGGCAAGAGCAGACTCCGTCTCTACTTTGATTAGTGAAGGATTGTATCACATATTGAGCTGCCGGTCAAGATAAACAAGGCATGATCCGCTGGTCATTTATGGAAAGTTAAAATTTTTGGGGCATAGGACGCATAAATAGCCTATTGCGAAAATCGCTGAGAGCCATTACCGAAGGCAATTTTCTTGTTGACTGTGAAGAAGAATATTGTATAATGACTCGCATTTAAGATTTTTACTTGCAAGGGGTTTATTTTCTGTTATAATGTCGCTACCGGTCAAGCTATAGACGTCGTTCCGGCTAAAAACATACTCCCGCAGCTAATTTTCCACAGAGTTATCCAAGATGTGAATAAGCTGTGAATAGAGTGGAAAGATCAATTTATGACGGTCGAAATAGATGGCGTTTGGAAAAAAGCAGGGGATCACCTAAGGGATAAGCTGGGAACAACTATATATGAAACCTGGATCCTGCCCCTAAAACTCAAGCAAAAGAACGAACAAAACCTGGTCATCGAGGCTCCTGACGACT
>JAQUNE010000097.1 GCA_028717765.1 Candidatus Omnitrophota bacterium
AGATAAAAATGAAGTTTAGTGTGGAAAAGAATATTTTACTCGCCGGAATACAAACAGTGCAAAACGTAATTACCCCTAAAACAGCTTTACCAATCCTCTCTAATATTTTAATTGAGACGCAAGAAGGCGGGTTACGGTTAACCGCTACAGATTTAGATATTGGAATAAGCTGTGTAATACCTGTGAATATACAGGAGACAGGGGCAATTACTATTCCTGCTAAGAGATTTGGAGATATTATTAGAGAATTACCCAGTGATAGTGTTAGTATTAACACTAAAAAGAATGATTCAGTGGTGATTGAAAATAAAACCTGCCAGTTTAAAATTATGGGGCTTTCAAAGGAAGAGTTTCCTCGACTTCCAGAGTTTAAAGATAGAGAGGTGATTAAATTAGAACAGGCGGTTTTAAAGGAAATTTTAGGGCTGACCTCCTTTGCAGTTTCTTTTGATGAAACCAGGTATATTTTAAATGGCATACTTTTTACAATTAAGAAAAACACAATTACATTAGTGGCTACTGATGGAAAACGTTTGGCGATTGTTGAGCGCAAGCTAAAGCAGGATATTGATAAAGAGATTACAATGATCGTGCCGCTAAAAACCATTCAGGAATTAAATCGTAATTTAAAAGAAGAGGGTGAGTTATCCTTGATCTTAGGCGCAAACCAGGCAATGTTTGATTTGGGTAAAGTGGTGGTCATTTCTCGTCTAATAGAAGGTGAGTTTCCGGATTATCGGCAAGTGGTGCCGGCAGTTTCTGACAACAAGATTAAGGTGAGCCGCGAAGAGATGCTCTTGGCAGTAAAGAGGGCAGCTTTGTTATCTACCCCGGATTATCAGGCAGTCAAGCTAGAGGTGTTTAAGGATAAATTGGTAATTTCTAAATCTACGCCGGATATCGGAGAGTCCCGTGAAGAGGTGGTAGTGGATTATCGCGGGAAAGAATTGGTCATTGGTTTTAATCCTGGTTACTTGGTGGATGTTTTAAAAAATCTCTCTAGCGAGACAATTGAATTTGAGTTAACGGATAGTGAGAAGCCTGGAGTGATCCGTATCGATGGGTATGTTTATATTGTTTTACCGATGCGCCTTGGTTAACACCTGGCCATATCGCACGTTGGCATAATGGATTGCCAAGTGCGTCCTTGTAAGGACGGATTGGCCAGTGTGCATTATTATGCAAATGGAGTTAATTAAAGAAACAATTAAAGGGGTTTTTGAGGGCCTGCTGACCAAGCAAAAAGAAACAGCCCAGGCGAACCCGGAAGATTTATTAAAAAAAATCTTGACGAAAAAGGAATTCCGGCATATAAGGATTAAATATTTTAGGAAAGGTATCTTGTGTATTAATGTGGATTCATCTAGTTGGCATTATTTTTTGAATTTACGCAAAAAGGATTTATTATTAAAACTTCGTAAAGATATCAGCGAGATTAAAGATATCAGATTTTATCTGGGGGATTTAAAGTGAGCAAGAAAAAAACAGAAAAAGAAATAAAACCAATAGCGGCCGCTATAGAAGCTGGGGCGCAGCCTAAGAAAGATAATAAGCCTTATGATGCTACCACGATTCAGGTCCTTGAGGGGATCGAGGCGGTTAGGCGCAGGCCGGCGATGTATATCGGGGACACCTCTGTGCGCGGGTTGCACCATTTGGTTTACGAAGTTGTAGATAATAGTGTTGATGAGGCGCTGGGTGGTTATTGCGATAGTATCGCCGTAGTAATTCGCCATGATAATAGTGTGAGTGTGGCGGATAATGGCCGCGGGATTCCGGTGGATATGCATAAGACCGAAAAAAAACCGGCGGTAGAAGTAGCCTTAACTACGTTGCATGCCGGCGGAAAGTTTGACCATCGCGTCTACAAGGTTTCCGGAGGTCTGCATGGCGTGGGTGTGAGCTGCGTGAATGCCTTGTCTGAATGGTTAGAGGTAGAAGTGCGCAGAGACGGCAAGGTTTATCATCAGAGGTATGAACGCGGCAAAACCGTCAGCAAATTGACCGTGATCGGTAAGAGTAATACCACCGGCACCAAGGTTACTTTTAAACCAGATAAAACCATTTTTAATAAAATCGATTTTTCTTATGATATTTTGTCGCAACGCCTAAGAGAACTGGCCTTTTTAAATAAAGGGCTAAAAATCAAACTTAACGACGAGCGTACTGAAAAAGAAGCGGTTTTTGAGTTTGGCGGCGGGATCGTTTCTTTTGTCGACTACCTGAATAAAAATAAGAATCCTCTGCACAACAAGGTAATTTATTTTCAGAAGACGCAGGACGATGTAATTTTAGAGGGGGCGTTGCAATATAACGATGGTTATGCGGAAACAATTTTTTCTTTCGCCAATAATATTAATACCATCGAAGGAGGAACGCATTTATCCGGTTTTAAATCTGCGCTTACCCGCGCAATTAACCAATACGCCAAGACAAAAAACCTGATTAAAGATGACTTGACGATTAGCGGCGAAGATGTGCGCGAAGGTTTAACCACAGTGATTAGTGTCAAGGTGCCGAATCCTCAATTTGAAGGCCAGACCAAAACTAAATTAGGTAATTCTGAAGTCGAAGGGTTAGTCGCTTCGACGAGTTTGGAAGCGTTGAGTGCTTATTTTGAAGAGAATCCTTCGATTGCCAATAAAATTATTGATAAAGTAATCGTGGCTTCGCGCGCACGCGAAGCAGCACGTAAAGCCCGAGAACTGACCCGGCGTAAAGGCGCATTAGAAGGGGCTGGCCTACCCGGTAAATTAGCAGATTGTTCTGAAAGAGATGCCGCACTCTGCGAACTATATATTGTAGAAGGTGATAGTGCCGGCGGATCAGCTAAGCAGGGGCGTGACCGTAGGTTCCAGGCAATACTTCCGATTAAAGGAAAAATCTTAAATGTGGAAAAAGCCCGATTGGATAAGATTTTATCTAATGAAGAAATTCGCACAATAATTACTGCCCTGGGTACAGGAGTAGGGGAAGAATTTGATCTGGCTAAATTACGTTATCATAAGCTGATTCTCATGGCAGATGCGGATGTGGATGGTTCGCACATCCGTACATTGTTACTGACCTTGTTATATCGCCAACTGCCAAAATTAGTAGAGGGTGGCCATATTTACATTGCTCAGCCCCCACTTTATAAAATTAAAAGGGGCCAGCGGGAAGAGTATATCCAAACCGAACACCAGATGGATGACATGCTCTTGGATCTTGGCCTCGAGGGACATAACCTCGTGTATTTAAAAGAGAAAAAGACTTTTACTGCCAATCAATTTAAGGATTTGTTGCAGCACTTGGTTGATCTTGAAAAGATCGGGAAGAACTTGGGCAAAAAGGGAGTAGAATTTGAGAAATACCTAGGTTTAAGGCAGTCTAAGACCAAAAAACTGCCTATTTATAGGGTAAAAGTGGAGGGAAAAGAGCATTTTCTCTATTCTGATAAGGAATTAGCCGCTTTGACGGAAAAAGAAGGCAAAGATAGCGAGCAGGATGTCTTAGAGCTTTTTGAGGCGCAAGAAGTTGAAGAGGCAATGATCAAGATTGAAAAATTGGGTCTAGACATTACTACCTATGGCCCGGAAACAAGCGTTGAGAAGGTGTCTGGGAAGGCGGATAAAGAAAAAAAGAATAAGCCACTGTATAGAATTACTAATGAAAAGGATGATAAAGATATTTTTAGCTTGAAAGAAATCCTTACTTTTATCAAAGAGGTGGCATCGCGCGGGATGCACATTCAACGCTATAAAGGTCTAGGTGAAATGAATCCGCATCAGCTTTGGGAAACTACTATGGATCCGGAAAAACGTACCCTTCTCCAGGTGACCTTAGAAGATGCCGTAGAGACGGATAAGATGTTTACGGTATTGATGGGTGACCAGGTGGAGCCGCGCCGCGACTTTATTGAGAGCTATGCACACCAGGTGAAAAACTTAGATATTTAAAAAAGGAAAATATGTATACGCGAAATGAAAAAGTAGTCCCGGTTTATATTGAAGAAGAAGTAAAGGATTCTTACTTAAATTACGCGATGAGCGTTATTGTTGGCCGTGCACTGCCGGATGTGCGTGATGGACTAAAGCCTGTGCATCGCAGGATCCTTTTTGCAATGCAAGAGTTAAATCTTGACCACAGCAAGCCCTATAAAAAATGCGCGCGTATCGTTGGAGAGGTTTTAGGTAAGTATCATCCGCACGGAGATGTGGCGGTTTACGATACCTTGGTAAGAATGGCGCAGGATTTTTCTTTGCGTTATCCATTAGTAGAAGGGCAGGGAAACTTTGGTTCTGTCGACGGGGATACGGCTGCGGCAATGCGTTATACTGAAGCTAGGCTGGCGGCGATTTCCGATGACATGCTTGCTGACATAGATAAAGAGACAGTAAATTTTGGGCCAAACTTTGATTCTTCCTTGAAAGAACCTTTATTACTACCGGCAGCTTTGCCAAATCTTTTAGTCAATGGCTCAAGCGGAATCGCCGTTGGTATGGCTACTAATATACCGCCGCATAATTTAAATGAAGTTGCCGACGCGATCATTTATATCTTAGAAAATCCACAGGCGGAAATTAAGGAGTTGATGCGTTATGTCAAGGGGCCGGATTTTCCGACGGGTGGAGTAATTTGTGGCAAGGTCGGGATTAAAGAAGCCTATAATACCGGCAGGGGCAAAGTGACGGTGCGCGCGCGGGCAACTGTGGAGCATCAGAAAAACGGTAAAGATTTAATTATTATTACTGAAATCCCTTATCAGGTGCAGAAGGCTGGGTTGATTGAGGCAACTGCTGCTTTGGTAGAAGATAAAAAGATTGAAGGGATTTCCGATATTCGCGACGAGTCTGATAAAGACGGTATGCGTATTGTTGTAGAATTAAAACGAGATGTCGAGCCGCAGATCATTCTCAATCAGCTCTTTAAACATACGCAATTAGAAACCACATTTGGCATTATTATGTTGGCGTTGGTAGAAAACCGTCCGCGAGTTTTGAATTTGCGCCAGATACTCGATTGCTATATTGAGCACCGAAAGGTAATTATCCGTCGGCGCACGCAATTTGAATTAGATAAGGCCTTAAAGAGGGCACATATTTTAGAAGGCTTAAAAATTGCTTTAAAGTTTATTGACCGGATTATTAAAACCATTAAGACCTCGAAAAATACCGAGCAGGCCAAAGAGCGCCTGATAAAAGAGTTTGAGCTTTCCGAGATTCAGTCTCAAGCGATCCTGGAAATGCAATTACAGCGTTTGACCGCGCTTGAGCGCGATAAGATTGACGCGGAATACGCCGAACTTTTGAAGAAAATCGAATTTTGCCGGGCAATCCTGGCGTCAGAAAAAAAGATCGAGGCAATTATTAAAGAAGAATTAGAAGGATTAAAGAAAAAGTACGGCGATGAGCGCAGAACTGATATTGTCGGCGAAGTTGAAGAACTGGAAGTCGAAGATTTAATTGCCGAGGAAGATGTGGTAGTGACGATTAGCCATGCCGGATATATTAAACGTCTGCCGGTAAGCGCCTACCGCAAGCAAAAACGCGGAGGCAGAGGCACAACTGGTGCAGAGCTTAAAGAAGAGGATTTTATCGAGCATCTTTTTGTGGCATCGACAAAAGACTACCTTTTAATTTTTACCGGCAAGGGCCAGGTGCATTGGTTGAAGGTCTATGAGATCCCGCAGGCGAGTAAAATTTCTAAAGGTAAGGCAATTGTCAATTTGGTACAGATGGAGGCCAATTCTAAAGTTAGCTCAACTATTCCCGTAAAGGAATTTGCCGGGGATAAATATTTAGTGATGGTGACCAAAGAGGGGAATATTAAAAAGACCAGGCTTGACGCCTATGGTAATCCGCGTAAAGGCGGGATCATCGGCATTACTCTTGATAAAGACGATGAATTAATCGGTGTAGAATTAACTGATGGCAAAGAGGAATTGTTGA
>JAQUNE010000098.1 GCA_028717765.1 Candidatus Omnitrophota bacterium
TCATTTAAGTAATGCGGTAGAAGGATGGTTGCGCGGGACAAATTTTGCCAAAACCGTGCAGCTTACTGATACTGACGAAGGCGAAGTAGTGCGCTATTTTAGGATGGGAATTCAGGTTTTACGGGAAATTAACGACGCTAAGGTGTCCTCGCAGATTTTAAAAGAAAGAATCAAAGAAACTATCAGAGTAATGAAACGCGACGTAGTAGATGCGGAAAAGCAATTACGCGAAGGTTAAAAAGGATTCTTGCCTTGTTTATATAGCAGGTAATCTTCGAGGATTTTCTTGTGGTCAAAAGCGAACTGCATTTTGGAAATTTCGCTTAAAGGCATGATTTTTAAGGCTGCAGCATCATCCCCGGCTTTAGGCTTACCCTTAGCTTTGGCTAAAAACACCGTACCAATAGTGTGAAAACGCGGGTCGCGTTTAGGGTCAGAGTAAGTATGGAATTGCTTGATTTCGATTAAATCCAAATTGGTCTCTTCTTTTGCTTCTCTGATTACCGCATCTTCCAGGCTTTCTCCATAATCCACAAACCCTCCGGGAAGCGCTAAGCCAAAAGGCGGGTTGCTTCTCTCCACTAAAACTATGCCTTCCTCTAATTCAATTAAAGCATCCACCGTGGTAAACGGGCCGGCTTGTAATTTTGTCGTGACATATTCAAGATAGCCGGTAACCCCTTTATTAAAAACTTTGAACGCCTCTTCTTCATAGAGGCAAAAAATAATTTCTTTTAATCCAGAGTCATTTTCTCGTAAATGTTTTAATACCTCTTGCGCCATAATCTTTGCCGAGGCTAGATACGGAAAACCGCCAGTGCCACACCCTAAGGCCGGAAAAGCCAAGGATTTGATTTTTAACTCTTCGGCTACTTTAAGGGTATTTTTTGCGGCATTTCTTACCTTGATTTCATCAGTCACAAAATCCATTCCCATGGTCGCGGCATGAATCACGAATTTTGCGCTTAAGCTTCCTGCGCCGGAAAAAACCGCTTCCCCGATTTCAATCGGGCCTTTTTTTACCGCCTCTTCTTCTATTGTTTTGCCGCCTTTTTTCTTGATTGCTCCGGCAACCCCTCCGCCCATCACCAATTTATTATTCGCGGCATTGACAATTGCCTCCACCTTTAGCCCGGTAATATCGCCCTGCACAATCTTAATTTCCGTATCTTTAATTTTCATGTTTTGCCCTCAATCTTATTTAAGATAAGTTTATTATTCTTGCGGTCCAAAGTAACATTAAACCTGCTTAAAAATGACATTCCCAGTAATCCGTCGCCAAAATTTTCGTTTTCGATTTTTTCCAGGAAAACCGCGCAATTGACATTGTCTGCCTGGGCATCGCCGATTTTAATTTTTTTAATGCTGGCCTGCTGGACCCTGACCTTTCTTCCGTCGGCAAGCTTCAATTCTACGATCGCCCCGTTATTAAGGTCAATCTGCGCTTTCTCTGCGATTTCCTTAGTCAGCAAAACCAATGATGAGCCGGTATCTAAAACTAATGAGGCTTTTGCGCTATCATTTAAAAGCGCGCTCACCATGATCTGGTCTGATTCTTTGGTAAAAGAGGCTTCTTTGGGTTTAAGGATTTCTTTCAAGCGTTCCTCTTCTTCTGCCCTGGCTTGCTCTTTTTCCCATTGTGCTCTTAATTTACTTCTAACCTCTAAAGCCCGGTTTGCATTTTCTTGCACCCTTGATTTTTCGTTTTCCCAACGTCTGCGGATTGAGGCTGATTCTTCGGGGCTGGATTTATAGATTCGTTTAATCTCGCTGCTGCCAAAGGTAACCACGCCATAACCAAGATCAAACTCTATGCTATCTTTTCCTTCTTTTTGCACAAAGCCTTCCAGCGTTTCCCCATTATTAAGGTATAACATATCTGCGCTGGCAGAAGAAAATAAGCAGACAATAATAAGCAAAATAAAAATATAGCGAAGATTATTTTGCATAAGAAAATAGTTTATTTTAACCCTTTATAAATACCCTGATAAACCTGGCTGGTTTTATTGATCGGGACAAAAATTAGCTGGGCGACCCTGGCATTTTGCTTAAGCCTGATTCCGGAGGGATTGCCCACTGATAAGATGAATTCGCCCCGCCCGGAAAACCCCGCGTCCCAGACTCCATGCTGGGTAAAAGCGCCCATCCTTAATAAAGAAGTACGAGAAAATGCCAAAGCAATTAAATTATCCGGCAAGTTCACTGTTTCATTGGTTTTAATTTTATAGATTCCTGGAGGTAACAGCCACCAACCGAACTTATCCTGCGGGTTTTCTTTTTGCGGGGTAATCTCTTTGCCTACCGGAATTTTTCTTTCCTTATTGGAAAAGTCTAGTGCGCCGGCAGTATCAAATGCCCAAATTCCCAATACGGTCAGGTCAAAACCATTGGGTGTCAGCTGCGTCTCAAGGTCAATATACTGTTCAATTAAATTATTTTCCTGGATCAGCTGGGCTATTTCTGTGCTATTTAACATTCATCAACCAAATTATTTTTTCAGCGCAACGAGCGCCTTTGCGTTATCGCTGGTGGTAAGCACCATTCTTGCAGGACAGCCGGCCAAACAGGTTGTCCCGTAAATAGACTTAATGTCAATCTCCGCGGCGCCTAATTTCGCAGTAATGTATTTGAGGGCCCCGGTTTTATTCTCTAATTCTACCACGATTACTTCTGATTCATTCAGCGCTTTATATCCGGATTTTTTTAAGGCGTCAGCGACACGCAGATTATCCGCAGTAACCAACATAATCCTGGCATTATTCTCTTTATCCGCATAACCTGCTACCGCTTCGATATTGATTCCGTGCTCGGCAACTAGTTTCGCAATATCTGCAAGAATTCCGATTTTATTCACCACGGTTACGGTAATTTCTTTTGCCAAATTCGCACTCTTAATCATATACCCTCCCCTGTTTGTGGAGATATCGCTTATCTTGAAATTTTCAAAATTTTATACTTTAAGATTCCCGCGGGGATTTTAATCTCTACGCTTTCCCCGAGCTTATGCCCAAGCAGGCCCTTTCCCACCGGAGAGGTAACGGAAATTTTATTCTGATCATAATCTGATTCTTCCTCGGAAACAAAAATATATTCCAGCTCTTCATCCGTGCTTAAGTCTTTTAAAAGTACCCTGGCTCCAATCAGCACCTCGTCGCTAGACATCTTTTCATTTTCAATAATCCTGGCGTGGCTGAGCTTAATCTCCAATTCAGCGATACGTTTTTCATTCATCCCCTGCGCGTCTTTTGCCGCGTCATATTCGGCATTTTCGCTGATATCGCCATGCGACCTGGCTTCTCCTACGGCTTTGGATAATTCCCTGCGCCGCGTGGTTTTTAAAAATTCCAGCTCCTGCGACAATTTTTCGTAACCTTCTCTGGTAAGATAAATATCTCCTGCAGCCATCATTTACCCCTTTGTACTTTCTTGTGTCGGTTCTTGTGACTTAAATACCCCTCCGGAAATAATAATTTTTATTGCATCGCTTACTGGCATATCCACAGCACGCACATTCTCTTTAGGGACAAAAACCACGTATCCGGCAAGCGGCCCCGGGGTATTAGGCACGAAAACCGCCACCATATCACCCTGACAAGCCTTATTTACGTTTTCAAATTGATCATTGGTGATAAAACCAATTGACCAAATCCCCTTGGAGGGATATTCCACCAGCACGACTTTTTTAAACCCGAATTCTTTCTGCTGCAGAATAAAACGAAAGATCTGGCTAAAGGTAGGATATACCGCTTTAATGATCGGCAGGTTATGAAACCAGAGTTCTGTGGCGTGCACAATTTTCCTGCCTAAAAAGCGGTTGGCAATCATGCCTGCCAAAAGAATAATGCTGACAAAGAGTAAAAATCCGATTCCAGGAATATAGAACCCTACGGCTTTTTTCAAGTGCACATTCAGGAATTGCCCTAAAATATTATCGGCAAACTGAAAAACCAGCACCAAAAAATAGACCGTCAGGGAAATCGGCCCTAATACCACTAAACCAGTAATAAATTGGCGTTTTAAATATTTAAACATGTTGGTTATATCTTAACACGCCTAAAAAAGCTATACAAGCGCTTTTTCTCTAGGCTAAAAGTTGATTTTCCAGCTGCTGAATCTCTGCCTGGATCTGGGCGTTTTTCTTTTCAATCTCTTTTAACCTGCGGCCGTATTCAATCACCATTGCTTCATCGCGGAAGATTTTCGGGTTTGATAAGGCGCGCGCCTTGGCATAGCTCTCCAGGTTGAGCCTTTCAATCTCTTTTCTTAAGGCATTGATTTTCAGGCCAATGGCCGCATTATGAGCTTTGCGCTGGCGTTCTTTTTCTTTGCGTTCCTTCTCCTGCAATTTAAGCTTTTCTTTTGCCTCATCCTTATGTTTTTCCTCAACCTTAATTCTTTGTTTTGCCGGATGCAAGGCGATTTCCGCTTCGCTCCTTTTCTCTAAATAATATTCGAAATCTCCGGGGAATTTTCTTACCCTTCCCTGCTTAACTTCAAAAACACAATTTGCCACACTGCGCACAAAATGGATATCATGGCTGATAAAAACTATGGTTCCCTGATAATCATTAAGCGCCCGGATCAAAGCATCCACCGCATCCACATCCAGGTGGGTTGTCGGCTCGTCTAAAAGCAGGAAATTCGGCGGATTAATCAAAAGCTTGGCCAAAATCAGCCGGCTCTTCTCCCCACCGGAGAGCACCTTTACTTTTTTCTCGGCATCATCACCGGTAAATAAAAAAGCTCCCAGGATGGTACGGATTACCTCCTGCGACATATAACCCGGGGCAGCAGTATAAGCCTCTTTTAAAACCGTATTTTCCAGGTTCAAGACATCAGTGCGCGTCTGTGAAAAATAGCCGATCTCCACGTTATGCCCGACAGCTCGCTCTCCAGAATCAATCTCTACTACACCGGCTAAAATCTTAAGCAAGGTAGATTTTCCCGCTCCGTTTTCTCCGGCTAAAACCGCTTTTTCTCCCTGAAAAATTTCAAAATCAAAGTTTTCATAAACCCGGATCTCTCCATAAGATTTAGAAATCTCTTTCAGGGCAATCACCTTTGTACCGCTGCGCTGTGTGGGAGGAAATTGAAAATTTCCGATAGATTCGCGCGGGTCAGGCGGCACTACCACCTCCACCATCTTCTCCAGTTGCGTGCGTTTAGCGCGCACAGAAGCTGCCTTATTAGGCTGGGCATGGAAACGCGCCACAAACTCTTCAAGCTGTTTGCGTTTTTTCTCCTGTTCCTTATATTGCTTAAGTAAAAATGTCCGCCTTTCTTTTTTTATCTCTTCGTAATGCTCATAATTACCTTGTACTTTAAAAAAGGCTCCATTCTCCAGGATCAGGGTATAATTAGTGACTTCATTTAAAAACGCCTTGTCATGGGAAATCATGATGAAGGTGCCGCGGAAATTCGCCAGGTATTCCTTGAGCCACAATGCCGCATTTAAATCCAAGTAATTGGTAGGCTCATCAAGCAGCAAAAGATCATAGTGGAAGGTCAGTAATTTTCCCAGGAGTGCGCGCATCTGCCATCCGCCGCTCATCTGATTAATCGGACGTAGAAAATCTTTTTCCTTAAAGCCCAATCCCATCAGAATCTTCTTGGCCTTATGTTCTAATTCAAAAAATCCCAGGGATTCCAGTTCATGCAATACTTCTCCGTAGCGGCGGGAATCTGCGGCATTTTTCTCCTCCAGCGCGGCTTTTTCTTTGCTTAAAGCCAGGACGGTTGCATCACCTTCGGTAAGCTCTGATAATACGGTGCGTTCAGAATGAAAAGCA
>JAQUNE010000099.1 GCA_028717765.1 Candidatus Omnitrophota bacterium
GTTTGGTTTTTTTCGCAGGTTATCCTACCCTAACCGCAAAAGTCGGCGGCCTACTTGATGGTTATGGGGCTAAAGAATCCGGCATCCTTGCAGGCGACAGGATTGTTGCTGTGGATGGCAAAAAACTTAATTCCTGGGATGACTTACAGATGGCGATTTATGAAAAAGAGCCAGGCGCGCAGGTTAAAATCGATTATTTACGCGCGAATAATCTTTTTCACGTAAACGTAACTTTAAAAAAGAAAGAAGTTGACGATCAGTTAGGTAAAAAACGTAATGTCGGATTGCTTGGGATCACCCCGGATTTTTCTGAAACGATTAAGATTAGGAATAATTTTTTTCAGTCTATTGCCCTGGGTGCGGAAAAAACCTGGATGATTACTGTAATTACCTATAAGGCGATCTGGAGATTGGTTAGCGGAAGCCTGTCTTTGCGCGATTCAGTAACCGGGCCAATAGGGATTTTTGTGATTACTGCTAAGGCTGCACATACGGGCCTGGCTTCGATATTAAACTTAATCGGTTTATTAAGTGTAAGCCTGGCAATCTTTAATCTTCTGCCTTTGCCGGCACTAGATGGCGGGCATATCTTTTTGCTGCTTATTGAAAAGATCAGGGGCAGGTACTTAAGTATCAAAGCGGAAAGAGTAATTACCCAGGCAGGATTTATGTTTTTGATTTTTTTAGTCGTGATTGTTACTTATAACGATATCTTAAGATTTTTCGGAGATAAGATCACGAAACTGATAAAGTAAAATATGAAATTAGCCAGGCGTAAGACTAAGGTTATAAAAATCGGCAAGGTCTCAATCGGCGGAAATCATCCTATTGCCATTCAGTCTATGGCTAAAACGAAGACTTCAGATGTACAGAGGACCGTTGCCCAGATTAAAGAATTAGAAAAATCCGGATGCGAGATCGTGCGTGTGGCAATAAAGGATTTAGACGATGCGCATGCCTTAAGCCAGATAAAGAAAAAAATAAGAATTCCTTTGGTAGCTGATATTCATTTTGATTGGCGTTTGGGGTTAGCCGCTGTAAATTGCGGGGCAGATAAAATTCGCTTAAATCCGGGAAATATTTTTAAGCGCGCGGAAGTATTACAAATTGCTAAAGCCGCGAAAGAAAGAAAAATACCTATGAGAGTGGGATTAAATTCAGGTTCTTTGCCAGCGCATAACGCCAAACGCAATATTGCCGACAAAATGGTAAGCAGCGCTTTGGATTATATCAAGATCCTGGAGAGTTGCAATTTTTTTGATATCGTAATTTCGCTGAAGGCTTCAAATATTCCGGATACTATCGAGGCTTACCGTAAAATTAGCAAGCACTGCGATTACCCGTTACATCTGGGAGTGACTGCCACGGGGCCGTCTTTTTCCGGAGCGATTAAATCCGCAATTGCAATTGGAGACCTGCTTTTGCAGGGTATTGGAGATACGATCAGAATTTCTCTTACAGACCAGCCTACGGAGGAGATTAGGGCGGCAAAAAGTATTTTAGAGGCAGTGGAATTGCGTAATTTCGGGCCGGAGCTAATTAGTTGTCCGACCTGTGGCCGTTGTGAAGTGGATTTAGTAAAAATAGTAAAGGAATTAGAAAGCGTAATACGGAATACACAATACACAATACCTGCGAAGCCTTTAAAAATAGCGGTAATGGGCTGTGTGGTGAATGGCCCCGGAGAAGCTAAAGAAGCTGATTTGGGGATAGCCTTTGGCAAAAAAGACGGGCTATTATTTAAACATGGAAAAGCAATAAAGAAGGTTTCTTTAGATAGATGTGTTAGCGAACTATTGAAGGAATTAAATTAGACGATTGGAGGTTTTATGGATAAGGTATTGAAAGATAAAGTAAGAAAAAAGATCATCGCTGAGTATAACGAATTATTTTCCAAGCCGACAATGAACGAAGTGGAATTAAAAAAGGCCTTTGATGAAATTCTAAATGAGATTGCCAAAGAAGAACATATTTATACTTCTGAGCAGGATCGAAAAACCTTGATGAGCGAAATTCTCATTGAATTTACCGGCCTGGGGATCATTGATGCTTTGTTAAGTGATCCGGCGATTACGGAAATTATGATTAATGGCCCGAAAAAAGTTTTCTTAGAAAAAAACGGGAAAAAAGAAATGGCGCAAATCTCTTTTGACGATGAGCAGCAATTAAACCGGCTGATTTCTAAGATCCTTATGCCTACCCGGCGCCATGTTGATGAAGCCATTCCCTTTACAGATGTTTCTTTAAAAGACGGCTCACGGGTAAATATCATTATTCCGCCCTTAGCCGTTGATGGGCCGACAATTACGATCAGAAAATTCTTAAGCGAGATTAAGAATATGGACCATTTACTGGAGCGCGGCACCCTGGATAAGAGAATGGGGGATTTCCTCATTGCCTGTATGCGCGCAAAATTAAATCTTATTCTTGCCGGTGCCACCGGGTCAGGAAAAACTACTACCTTGGGTGTACTCTCTACGTATATCGATAAAGACGAGCGGATCATCACTATTGAAGATACTCCGGAATTGCATTTATACCAGGATCATGTGGTGCGTTTGGAAACCCGCCAGCCTAATATTGAAGGTAAGGGCGAGATCACTACCAGGGACCTTTTTAAAAATTCCCTGCGTATGCGCCCGGAAAGAATTATCCTCGGTGAAATTAGAGGCGGAGAAACCTTGGATATGCTTCAGGCAATTTGTTCCGGTCACACCGGCTCATTAGCAGTAATCCACGGCAATACTCCTCAGGATGTAATTTATCGTATTGAAACCATGATCCTCACATCCGGAGTGCCGATCACCCTGGAAGCGATCCATCGCCAGATTGCCGCGGCAATACACCTAGTAATCCAGCAGGACCAATTATTGGACGGCACAAGAAGGATCACGCATATCGCTCAGGTTAATGGCTTGAAAGATGGCCGGGTGGTCCTGGAAGACCTTTTTGTCTATGATATAGAAAGTGTAGAAAGTAGTGGTAAGGTAATCGGAAAATGGAGGGCTACGGGAATTATCCCGGTCTTCTATCCATTATTCAAAAAAGCAGGGATTGAATTGTCTAAAGAACTTTTTAACCCGGATTAAAAAATGTACTGGTCAAAAACATTTATCCCGACACTTAAAGAAACCCCGCAAGAAGCAGAATCGGTGAGCCATCAGCTTTTGTTGCGTGCAGGATTTATCCGCATGCTCATGGCAGGGGTATATTCTTATTTGCCATTAGGGTACCGGGCACTGATGAATATCGAGAAAATTATCCGTGAAGAGATGAATGCTTGTGGAGCCAGTGAAGTATTACTGCCGGCTTTGCAGCCTCTAGAATTGTGGCAAAGGTCAGGACGGGATAAAGTTATCGCGGATGTAATGATCAGGTTCACTGACCGTAAGGGGCGTAAGATCTGCCTGGGGCCAACACATGAAGAGGTAATTACGGATTTGGTAAAAAGCCATATTTCTTCTTATAAGCAACTACCGGTTACACTTTATCAAATTCAGACAAAATTTCGTGATGAAATGCGGCCGCGTTTCGGCCTAGTGCGGGGTTGTGAATTTATCATGAAGGATGCTTATAGTTTTGATAAAGATGAGGCAGGGTTAGATATAAATTATCAGCTGATGTTTAAAGCCTATGGAAGGATATTTACGCGCTGCGGCCTTGATTGTTTAAGTGTGGAAGCAGATTCCGGTGTTATGGGAGGAAATCTTTCACATGAGTTTATGGTACCGGCAAGCGAAGGTGAGGATGAAGTACTTTTTTGCGGGGCTTGTCACAAAGGGTTTCCGGCAAAGGAAAATGCCGTGTTAAATTGTCCTCAATGCAAGGGTAAACTTGAAAAAATTAATACTTTAGAAGTAGGGCATATTTTTAAACTTGGGGTTAAATATAGCAGTGCCTTGGGAGCGAATTTTGTGGATGCGCAAGGAAAGAGTTTGCCGATTATTATGGGCTGTTATGGTATTGGGGTTTCTAGATTGATTTCCGCGGTAATTGAACAAAATCATGATACAGATGGGATTATTTGGCCTCAGGAAGTTGCTCCTTATAAAGTAATTATTTTGCCGTTGGATATTACTGAATCCAGGATTATGGATCAGGCTACGGGGCTGCACGCAGAATTAGAAGCGCAAGGAATCTCAGTACTGCTTGATGACCGCGATGAACGCGCCGGGGTCAAATTTAAAGATGCGGATCTTTTAGGCATTAGTTTGCAGATCGTCATCGGCAAGCAGTCTTTAAAGGATAATACTTTGGAATTGAAAGTACGCAGGAGCAAAGAAAAGATTATCGGCAGCAAAGAGGTAATTTGTCAGGAGTTAAAAAAGAATATTCATGGATAACGAAGCAATTATAAATGAATTAACCAATATTATTTCCACCTTCTTTAATGAGCAGGGGCTGGAATTAGTGGAGTTGATTTATCGCAGGGAGGCAACTGGTATGGTTTTACGCGTCTTGGCAGATAGGCCGGAAGGTGGGATTAATGTTGGGGATTGCGCTTTTTTAAATCGGGAAATTAGCAGAATTCTTGATGAGAAAAATATTATCGAAGAAAGTTTTCTTCTTGAGGTTTCTTCGCCGGGATTAGATCGGCCTTTAAGGACAAAGAATGATTTTGTGCGCTGTATGAATAGAAACGCAACGTTTTTCTTAAACGACCCTGTGGAGGGAAAAGTAGAATGGGTGGGAAAAATTAACCAAGTGGATGAGGCAACAGTAATTATCGATACTAAGGGCAAGGTTTTGACTATCCCCTTGAGCAAAATTAACAAGGCAAGACAAGAGATATAGCAAACTAAAATGGAGCGTTGATTAAAATGAGCCAAGAATTATTAGCAATCTTAGACCAAATCGAGAGAGAAAAGGGTATTAAAAAAGAAATATTAATTCAGGCGGTAGAGAGTGCATTATTGAGCGCTGCGCGTAAAGTGATTGATATCAAACCGGGTGAAGACCTGGCCGTGGAGTTAGACCGCAGTAACGGCAAAATCCGGGCCTTCAGAGTAAAAGAAGAAAAGCGCGAAGAAGTTACTTCTATTGATTTCGGAAGGATCGCCGCTTCTACTGCCAGGCAGGTAATTATCCAGAAGATCCGCGAAGCTGAGAAAGAAGTAGTTTTTAATGATTTTCAGGGAAGAGTCGGCGAGATTGTTTCCGGAGTAGTCTACCGTTTTGATAAGGGCAATATTATCGTCGATCTCTTAGGTAAAGCGGAAGGCGTGCTTTTAAAACGCGAACAGAGCCCAAAGGAAGAATTTAAGCAGGGGCAGCGTATCCGGGCATATGTGGCAGAAGTAAAGAAGGATACCCGCGGAGCACAGATTATTTTGTCGCGTACCCACCCAAGCCTGATCAAAAAATTATTTGAATTGGAAGTGCCGGAGATTTATGAAGGGATTGTAGAGATAAAGTCTGTTGCCAGGCAGCCCGGAGAGCGCACAAAAATCGCAGTCTGGTCGAAAAATGAAAAGGTAGATTCTGTGGGGGCTTGTGTAGGGATGCGCGGTAACCGGGTGAGAAATATTGTTAATGAAATTCAAGGCGAAAAAATCGATATTGTTAGATACAATGATGATATCAGGGAATATATTAAAGCTGCGTTATCGCCGGCAAAAATCGCAGAAATAAAATTGGATAAGGAGAATCAAAAAGCAGAAGTAATCGTTGATGATGACCAGCTTTCTTTGTCTATTGGTAAGCATGGGCAGAATGTACGCCTTGCTTCCAGATCGGAAGA
>JAQUNE010000100.1 GCA_028717765.1 Candidatus Omnitrophota bacterium
AGTCGTCAGGAGCCTCGATGACCAGGTTTTGTTCGTTCTTTTGCTTGAGTTTTAGGGGCAGGATCCAGGTTTCATATATAGTTGTTCCCAGCTTATCCCTTAGGTGATCCCCTGCTTTTTTCCAAACACCATCTATTTCGACCGTCATAAATTGATCTTTCCACTCTATTCACAGCTTATTCACATCTTGGATAACTCTGTGGAAAATTAGCTGCGGGAGTTTGTTTTTAGCCGGAACGGCGCCTATAGCTTGACCGGTAGCGACATTATAACAGAAAATAAACCCCTTGCAAGTAAAAATCTTAAACGCGAGTTATTATACAATATTCTTCTTCCCAGTCAACAAAAAAATAGCCTTCGGTAATGACTCTCAGCGATTTTTGCAGTGGGCTATTTATGTGCCCTATGCTTAAAAAAATTTTAACTTTCCATAAAGGACTAACGGATCATGCCTTGTTTATCTTGACCGAGAGTTCAATATATGATACAATCCTTCTCTAAACAAGGTAGAGACGGAGTCTGCTCTTACCTTAAGCAGTAAAAAGCAATCTAAAGATTGACTTGGTTTGACTTTGTGTTATAATTATCAACCATTATCGGGAAAAGCACCATTAAGGATAGCCTCGGGATTTTCCTAAAAAAAGGACTAAAAAATGAAAAAAAATCTCAAAACACCGACGCACGTCGTGGGTAAGCGCAAACAGGGTTTCCGTAAACGTATGGCTAAAAAGTCGGGCAGAAAAGTTGTATCGCGCCGCCGCCAAAAAGGCAGAAAAAGATTAAGCATTTAATGTTGCAAAAGATATCGCTTAAGCTCCTGGAATTTTACCAGGGGTACATAAGAATATTATTGCCTTGCGCCTGCCGTTTTTCACCCAGTTGTTCCGAATACACTAAGCAAGCAATTAAAAGGTATGGTTTTTTAAAGGGTGCGCTTAAGGGCATGGGAAGACTGTTACGTTGTCACCCCTTCTCTGGCAAAGCCGGATACGACCCTTTAAAGTAACCTACGCCAATTTACACACCGCGGTTAACAAAAATGGAGTTTTTTTATGGATAAACGCATTGTTTTGTTTATACTGTTATCATTGTTGATCCTGTTGAGCTGGTCGGCTTTTGTCACTAAGCCTTATAGTGTTGAAAATAAAGGAGTTACGCAAAAAGAAGTAACTCTTAGCCCCTCCCTTTCACCAGTTACCCCGTCAACCATTCCTTCAGTTGGCCAGCAAGCCGAGGAGCAAAAAGAAACGCTTTTTAATTTTAAACAAAATGATTTTGAAGTAGTTTTTGATGAAAACCGGGGGACTATTAAAGAGGTTGTATTTAGCGCTTATAGGTCATATAAATTTCCTTTAACTTACGGCTTTCTCTTTGGGGATAACAGTATGTTATTTAAAAAAGAGGCAGTTACCCCCGAATCAGTAACCTTTGTTTATGCTGATCCTACAAAGAAGATTGTTAAAGACTTTAGTTTCTTTAACTCTAAATATGACATAGGTTTAAGTATAAAAATCAAAAATTTAACCTCTGCCCCATTAAATATTAATTTGCCTTTATTTTTAGGATTAATTGATCTATCAAAGAATCAGGAGGAATCAAGATTTATTGACCTAACCGTAGCTACCGCTGAGAAAACCTTGCATCCTAATTCACAGAAGGACGCGCTTTTTAGCGGTTTAAAATTTTTAAGTTTCAGGGATAGATATTTTTGTGCCATCCTCGGACCGGATAAAATAGATAATTTTAATGGTTTTGTGAAAAAAATTAAGCCTCAAGTTTCAGAAATTGGGATCCAATCTCCGGAATTAATAATAGCTCCTAATCAAGAGATTGAGCAAAAATTCTCTATCTATTTAGGGCCTCAAGAGTTAAAACTAATCAACGAAGCTCATCCTGAATGGTCAAGCGTGATTTATTATGGCACCTTTGATTTTATCGCTCAAGTCCTGCTGCAAATGTTAGGATTCCTATATAACTTAGTGCATAATTGGGGAACGGCAATAATCGTCTTAAGCATACTTATTTATCTTATTCTTTTCCCCTTATCCTTAAAGCAAATGCGCTCCATGAAACAGATGCAAATGCTGCAACCTCACGTGGAAGCACTGAAAAAAACCTATAAAGATAATCCCCAGAAGTTAAACAAGGAAATAATGGCTTTATACAGTCAGCACAAAGTTAACCCGCTTGGCGGCTGTTTGCCTTTATTGTTGCAAATGCCCATATTTTTTGCTCTTTATCAGGTTTTGATGCGTTCGGTAGTTTTAAAAGGAGCAAGTTTTTTATGGATAAAGGATCTTTCTGAGCCAGATCGGCTTTTCATTATGCCGGTTTCATTGCCAGTAATGGGTAATGAAATAAACATTTTACCGGTGGTCATGGCCATAGGGATGTTTGTTCAGCAGAAAATTTCAACTTTTGGCTCGGGCGGTACATCTGCTTCACAACAGAAAATCATGTTAATAATGATGCCAATTATATTCGGGCTGATTTTTTACCGCATGCCTTCAGGATTGGTTTTATATTGGCTTATAAATAGCATATTAATGCTGGCTTATCAAATTCGGCTTAATCAAACAAAATGACTCCTAAAATTAATGTTGAAGTTGAAGGCAAAACCGTAGAAGAAGCGATTAAAAAAGCGCTTAAGGAATTAAAACTCCCCAGGAATAGAGTCAAGATTGAGATACTTTCCGAGGAGGTGAAAGGGCTTTTTGGTATGCCTGGCGCAAAACCGGCCAGGGTTAGAGTAAGCGCGATCAAAAGCAAAGAAAATACTTGACAAATATGCCGGGTTTGAGATAATTATTTTATTCAATCTAAAGTAATGTTCCGCGTGGAACAATTCGTAACTATATAAATTACAATGGGTAAAATAATCGCTATCTGTAATCAGAAGGGTGGCACAGGCAAAACTACCTCGGCAATCAACATAGCTACCTATCTGGCAGTATCCGGGAAAAAGGTAATGCTTATTGATTTAGACCCCCAGGCAAATGCTACTAGCGGCATAGGCATAAATAAGCATGAAATCAAGAAAAGCACTTATCACGTACTTTTAGAAGAAATAGAAATAAGGGACATTTTACAAAAAACAGCGATAAATAATCTTTGGTTAGCTCCGGCGAATTTAGATTTAACCGGGGCAGAAGTAGAACTGGTTAGCCTGTTAGGCCGGGAATACAGGTTGAAGAGAGCCCTGCTAAAAGAAAAAGAGAACTTTGATTTTATAATCATTGATTCACCCCCATCTTTGGGCCTTTTGACAATTAATGGGTTATGCGCGGCTGATTCAGTGATCATCCCGGTGCAGTGCGAATATTATGCTTTAGAAGGATTAACGCAACTTACTAATACGGTTAAACTTGTGAGAGAAAATCTTAATCCGGATCTGGCCATAGAAGGAGTTTTGTTGACTATGGCTGATTTCAGGACAAACCTTACCAAAGAGGTAATTCAAGAAACCAGGAATTTCTTTAAAGATAAAGTATACGAAACAGTGATTCCGCGGAATATCCGCTTGACCGAAGCGCCTAGTTTTGGTAAACCGATTGTGGCCTATGATAAAGATTCTTTGGGCGCGCAAAAATACGAAGAACTGAACAAAGAGATTTTGGGGCTTTCATTGAATTCCAATTTACCCTCGACAGAAGGAGTTGCCTAATGGAAAGAAGAGCCTTGGGGAAAGGGATAAGCGCTTTGATCCCCGAAAGAGTATCTGAAGGAAAAGAAGAAATCATTTACGCTAAAACAAGCCAGATTAGGCCAAACCCTTTTCAGCCGAGAGAAGATTTTGATCCGCAAAGCATAGAAGAACTCGCCCAGTCTATAAAAGAAAAAGGGGTCATTCAGCCGTTACTGGTAAGGCGTAAGGGGGATTATTATGAATTAATCGCCGGAGAAAGAAGATTCAGGGCAGTTAATTCGTTGAAGATAAATGAGGTGCCAATAATTGTCAAAGATGTGACTGATCAGGATTCGTTGGAATTGGCTCTTATAGAAAATATACAAAGGCAGGGTTTGAATCCTATTGAAGAAGCGCATGCCTATCAGTATCTTATTGATAAATTTCAAGTAACCCAGGAAAAAATCAGCGAGGGTTTGGGAAAAGCAAGGGCCTCAGTTGCTAACATATTGCGATTATTGAAGTTACCGCAAGAAATACAACAGGAAATTAAAAAAGGACGGATATCTTTTGCTCACGGAAGGGTGCTTCTTGAGACCGAAGACGTAAATCAGCAGCGCCGGCTGGCCCACGAGATTATCTCTAAAGACCTTTCTGTCAGAGAATTGGAGAGCATTATGAAAGCTCACCGTCCCAGGGCGATAAGGCATAGGCTAAAACAGGTTGTAAAGGATCCGCTGGTGGCCGTATTTGAGGAAGAACTGCAGCATGCTTTGGCCACTAAAATAAAAATCATGAAAAGAAAAAAACGCGGGCATATTTATATTGAATTCTATTCTCAGGAAGACCTGGAGAGGATCGTTAATAAGATCAAGGGGGGAAGCTAAAGCATGGAACAGCCAGTTTTGATTTTGATAAAACCCGATGGGCTTAAGAAATCTTTGACCGGGAATATTTTGACCCGCTTGTCAGAAACAAAGCTTGAAATCGTTGCGGCTAAAATGATCCGCCCCTCAAAAGAGCTGGCCAGGGAGCATTATCAGCATTTGAAAGATAAGCCGTTTTTTAATGAGATCATTAAATATCTCTGCGGAGAGCTGCATGATAGGCGCAAAGTCATGGCGCTTATATATTGGGGGAAAGACGCTATAAAAAAATGCAGGGAGCTTGCCGGGGCAACTAACCCCGAAGAGGCAGAGCCTACTTCTATCCGCGGTTCTTACGGCAGGATCACTACCAGCGGGGTCTATGAAAATGTGATACACGTGTCGGCGAATGAACCCGACGCCGAAAGAGAGATAAAGCTTTGGTTTGGGCCGGAAGAAATAATCGTTGATCTGTATCCGGCGAAGGAAGTAGTCGAAGAAAAAAAGAAGGCGATGGTCTGGGACTAGAAGAAAGGTTTAAGATGATACATAGCATGACCGGGTTTAGCGTAGCCCAAGCGAAAAGCAGTTCCTTCGGAAAAATCTCCGTGGAATTAAGGAGCATAAACCATAAATTCCTGGAAGTGGTTTTACATATGCCGGATGGCTTCCTGTTTTTGGAAGACAGGATAAAAAAAGAAATAGACAGCAAGCTTAGCCGGGGCAGGGTGACCTGCGCGATAAATATCTCCGGCGGCCAGGCTGAAAACGTTTTTATTAACAGGGCGCTTTTAAAAAAATACCATAAAGCGTTAAAGAGCTTACAGCAGGAATTTGATTTAAAAGAAGGAATAAGCCTTGATGCCCTTATCCGGCTGCCCGGAGTTTTTGCCCTGGAAGAATCCGAGATAGATAAGACCGCGATCTGGCCTAAGCTGAAAGGGCTGCTTGATCAGGCGCTCGAGGATCTCTTGCGCGTGCGCAGGAAAGAAGGCAGCGCCTTGCAGGTTTTTCTAAAAAGGCGCGCGATAGCCTTGAAGAGCGACCTTGATTACGTAAGGATGAGGTTTGCTAACGCGGTAAAGGCAAAGACTACCAAGATGAAGTCCGACGAAGAACGCATGTTTTTTTTAAAGGATTCGGATATCGCCTAAGAGATGGAACGCTTGAGTTTTCATATCAAGAACTTTACCCAGAAACTTAACGGCAAGGGCCCGGTCGGCAAGGAATTGGATTTTATCGCCC
>JAQUNE010000101.1 GCA_028717765.1 Candidatus Omnitrophota bacterium
CTTCTTATAGCGATAGCGGATTAACGCCTAATACCAAATATTATTATTTAGTCTTTGCATATATCGGCAATAGCTATTCTGAATATACTAATTACGGCATTGTTACAACTACTCCGATAGTTCCTGCGGCACCGAAAAATTTGACTGTTGTTCCAATTCCTGCAACCGGGACTACGGATCAGGTGAAATTAGACTGGCAGTCAGATTCTACTGATGTGGACGAGTTTTTAATTGAATTAAGTTATGAAAGCGCAACCACAAATTATATACAGATCGGAACGGCTCTGGGAACTGCCAGGACGATCTCCTGGTATGGTCGTTTCCCCGATAACACTACGGGATATTACAGAGTAAGAGCGCGTAATAGTGTAGGGCTTTCTGGATATTCCAATGTTGTTTCGATAGTGACGCATAATGAAACAGATCTTCCGCTTGCGCCGACGAATTTAACTGTCACAGTGATCAATGCTAATAATCTGCGCCTAAACTGGACAAATAAGACGCTTACCCCGGCTACACAGATTCTCGTCGAACGCGGCATTGATGGTACAAATTTTACACAGGTTGGAAGCGTTAATGCTGTAGGAACAACACAGGCATATGATGATATTAACGTTGTACCCGGGAAGAAATATTACTACAGAGTACGTGCGCACAACAGTATTGGAAATTCTCCTTATACTGCTGTAGTTAACGCAACCACGCCTTCTTCAATCCAAGCCCCCACTAACCTTAAAGCAGATGTATGGGATTATCATTCTGTGCGTTTGATCTGGAATGATGATAATAATGATGAGCAGGGATTTGAGGTCTGGCGTTCCACTACTTCCGGCAGCGGGTTTACTTTTGCGCAGAATGTGCCGACTTATAATTCACCTGTTATGGTTGCAGACGTTAAGGATCTCAATCCGCTAACTACTTATTATTTCAAGGTTCGTGCATATAATAAGAATGGCATTTACTCGGATTTTTCCAATCAAGTCTCTGCCACGACTCCGGATACGCCTTTTCCTCATGCGCCGACAAACTTAGCAGCAACATCAAATGCTTCTAACAGGGTAAATCTTACCTGGAAAGATAATTCTGCTAATGAGCTCGGTTTTAATGTTTACCGCAGAAAAGGTACTAGCGGAAACTTCTATCTGGTAACTGTGGGTGCTCTGGCGCCTAAAAATGTTACCAAGTATACGGACACCAGTGTCTCAGGCGGCACTTTATATTATTACAGGGTTACAGCGGTGAATGCCGCAGGCGAATCAGGTTATGCTGAATGTTCTCTGACTACTGCAGAAGGGGTCCAAGCCCCCACTAACCTTAAAGCAGATGTATGGGATTATCATTCTGTGCGTTTGATCTGGAATGATGATAATAATGATGAGCAGGGATTTGAGGTCTGGCGTTCCACTACTTCCGGCAGCGGGTTTACTTTTGCGCAGAATGTGCCGACTTATAATTCACCTGTTATGGTTGCAGACGTTAAGGATCTCAATCCGCTAACTACTTATTATTTCAAGGTTCGTGCATATAATAAGAATGGCATTTACTCGGATTTTTCCAATCAAGTCTCTGCCACGACTCCGGATACGCCTTTTCCTCATGCGCCGACAAACTTAGCAGCAACATCAAATGCTTCTAACAGGGTAAATCTTACCTGGAAAGATAATTCTGCTAATGAGCTCGGTTTTAATGTTTACCGCAGAAAAGGTACTAGCGGAAACTTCTATCTGGTAACTGTGGGTGCTCTGGCGCCTAAAAATGTTACCAAGTATACGGACACCAGTGTCTCAGGCGGCACTTTATATTATTACAGGGTTACAGCGGTGAATGCTTCGGGACAATCTGGTTACACTGAAGCATCAGTGACAACACCTTAAGGAGGCGATTAAAATGAGAGAAGAAAAGAAAAATCAATATCGAGTAATTACTTTTTTAAACCGGCAAGAACTGGATTTTCTTGATGAACTGGAGAAGGATATCTTTTTCTCTCACGGCATCCATATTCCCCGGGTGAAATTAATCGAAGAGATCATTGATGCCTTTAAAGAAAAAGGCGCTTTAAACAAACAGCGGGTAGAAGAAGAGCTGATCAAAATGTATAAAGAGATAAAGGAGAAAAAATGAAAAACTATACATTGAAAAGAATATTACAATTAATTTTAATTTTTTTACCCGTGTTACTTTTACTATTTTCTTTTACTGCTCAATGTAAGGCTGATGAGACCGGGGTATTGGTTTATATCACTACTCCGGCTAATGCGAGCTATCTGCATACACTGCCGAATAATAAGGTAAATATAGTCGGTAGTGCCTATTTAAATAGCGGGTTTATTAATTACCAGCTTTATTATGCACCTAAGGATGATTCCGCGAAAATGACTGCTATTTTAACTAGGCCAGCCACCACGATGATTAGGGATAGTTCATTGTGCTTCTGGGATACTACTGGCATAGCGGATGGAGAATATCTTCTTATCTTAAAGGTAAAGACTGCGAATAGTGAATTAAGTGATTCGAAAAATATCACAATTGATAATCAGAATGATCCGCCTGTATTTGTAAATCTGCATAACCAGGCTACAGCAGCCGGGATGTATTATAGATTAAAAATTCAAGCCAAAGACCCAGATGATCCGGCAACGCCCCAAGGTAAGTTAACTTATGGTTGTATGGGAGCTAACTCTATACCAGGCTTTAGGTTTTATCCCGGTTCGCAAACAGTTACTTGGTATCCATCTGAACAGAATAAAGGGCAAACCTATAGGGTGATTTTTACGGTAAGGGATAATGATCCTACGCACACAGTGACAAAATTAGTCAATTTTACGATAATAGATATCAAAGAAGAAAAGCTGCATACTTTTTCCACGCTACAGGAATTTTCTTATCCGGTATTAATTTATGGAGAAAAAATAGCCTGGAGCGAGGATGGCCCGGAAAGAGGCACCTATATTTATGATCTTTCGACAAATCAGAAAACTAAGCTTTTAGCTTTTTATTCATTGGTCGATCTTTATCAAAATAAGCTGCTTTCCATAGCTCGTAGCACCAATGGAAGGGATAGTTTTGTAGTTTATGACCTCTTAACAAAAATAGAACAAGCTAGTGCTGCGCTTGATAGTTCTATTGCCGGAGCAATGGTCTTGGAGGATAATGGCGGCCAAGCAAACAGGGTAATTTGGAATAGCGGGTTGGTTAATGGTAAGAGCGCGCTTAATTATTATACTTTCCTTGGGGCAGGGTCTGGAGGGAGTAATATTGCTACGGGAAATATTTTAGCCAATGGTTATGATTTGGTTCCCGGTAAAAATACGGTAGTTTTTGGCGATAAAAGTAGCAACGGCGGAATTTTTTCCAGCACTATTGCATACAATAGTTATCCTACCAAGCTGTTAAATGTTCCTACAGATTTACTTTGTGTGCCTGATGAAAATAAAATTGTTTTTGCTGATTACCGCAGAGGCACCGATGTAACAGATCTAAGAATGTTTGATACAAAAACTAAGCAATTAAGTGAGATCGCCTGGGATATCGGAATTGGCCCTGGATTAGCCGCGGCCAAAGATAGGGTGGTTTATTCCAATGAAAAACCGATCACTGCCAATATTTATACTGCCGGGATTTATCTGTATATTCCTTCGAAAGATACGGAGATTAGAGTAGTTCAGCTTGTTCCAGGGGCTAAACATTCTTTACCACGGATTTTTGGCAATAAAATTGTTTGGATGAACGCAGGAAATATTTATTTAGAGAGGGTGACTTTTCCTCCAAAGATGACCGCAATTACGCCTCTTACGGTTAAGTCAGGTACGCTACTTACGATTAAGGGTACGGATTTCGGGGATAGGCAGTCAGAAAGCCAGGTGCAGTTTGAAAATAAAGCGTTAGCTGAGATTCAATCTTGGTCTGATACAGAGATCACTTGTAAAGTTCCTAAAGAAGCTGCTACAGGTTTAGTAAAAGTAATTAATCCAGCAGGAGTGAGTAATGGAATAAAGGTGGTTGTAGAGGGCTTAGCTTTACCTTTGCCTCCGGTAAGTCTGAGCGTAAGCGCAGTTTTTTCCTATCAAGTTGATTTGACCTGGGATTACAATGCAAATTTACCAGGTGCTGAGAAAATAACTAAATTTATGCTTACCAGAAGAGATCTTACCCTGAATCAGCAGTCAGAAGAGATTATTAATAATAATCTTGGCGTAAGTATGAGGAATTATTCTGACTATACTGCGAAAAAAAATACTAATTACCGTTATCGGGTTTATTCCGCAATTGACGATAATCTCTATGAGGCATGCGGGTCAAATTACCTGGATGTCTTAACTCCTGAAGACCCAAATCTGCCGAAGAATTTAACTGCTGCCGTGGTTTCACCGACAGAGATTAAGCTCACTTGGCAGGGCAACTATACGATGTATTCGATTTTTGTAGTAGAGAGAAATACAAAAGAAGATTTTAGCGAATTACCGAGTGAGGCAGGAAGGCTATATTACCAGGATAAAAATACGGTTCCTGCTACTCATGCGTTTACTGATACGAATTTACGGCCCAATACGAAATATTATTTCCGGGTTTATGTAGACTACGGTTCAGGCGGCTATGGTAAGAAAGATTATTCTAATGTTGTAAGCGCAACTACGCCTGCCTTGTCTATTCCTGAACTGACCTTGATTCCTTTTGCCACAAACATTATAAAAATAAACGTGAAATATGATAAAGATTTCGAGGAAGTGGAGATAGAGAGGAGTATTTATCCGGATAAGGGGTTTGAAAAAGTTTCTTTCCCGCCTTATTTTGAGAAATATGACCGAGGGCTTAAAGAGAATACTACTTATTATTATCGCAGCCGCGCAAAGGCCGGTGGAGAGTTCTCGGCTTATTCTCCTGTGGTAAGCGTGACTACGTTATCTCTTCCTGCGCCTTCGAATCTAAGGCTGGAGCATATTACCGGGCCGAATAATACCTATGGTGCGGTCAAGGTAACCTGGCAGGATAATACCAGCGGGACAGCGGGTTTTGTCATCGCTGCAAAAATGAAAGATGGAACAGATTTCCAGGAAATGCGGCGGGTCAACAAGGGAGAGAATTCTTGTTTGGTTGAGTTAAAGGAACTTGGCGGCCCGATTTATATGGATTCGGAATGGAGTATCCGTGTGGGCGCTTTTCTCTCCCGAGGTATGGGCCAGGATACAATTGGCGTGCCTTGTGAAATTTTTGATTATTCTATTCCTGCTATCGGGGTCTTTGTTCCGCAGTATCATGCGCCGAAAATCAACGCAAGGCCTCTTTCTTCACAGGCGATGTTCCTGAACTTTTCTTTCGACGGCCTTTTTGCCTTTGACCGCTTAGAAATAGAAAGAAGCTTGTATCAGGATTTTCGGGATATCCAGCTTGTTCCGCCGGGAAACTTCTTCAGCCTGGATACCGGGCTTAAAGCGGGCACTACTTACTATTATCGCTGCCGTGCGTTTTACAGTAAAGCGTCGTATCATTACGCACGCCCGGATAATGACTATAATAGGTATGGGCCATATTCTAATGTGGTAAACGCTACTACTTTAGAAGATAAAGCAGTACCTCTGAATTTTAAAGCAACTATTACCGGAAAGACCTCTGATCAGTATACAGTTACTTTAAGCTGGACAAATAATTCCGGGATGAAAGATTATTACGCATTAAGAAAATTTAGTGC
>JAQUNE010000102.1 GCA_028717765.1 Candidatus Omnitrophota bacterium
CGCTCTTCCGATCTGTAGGCAACCTCGGGCATTGCCATCCGAAAGTAATGCAGGCAGTGCGCGACCAGGTTTCCAAGCTGATTTTTATTCCGAATAATTATTATCATATCCCACAGGCAAAGCTGGCCAAGGAAATCGTGGCGTTAACATTTCCGTCTAAGGTGTTTTTCTGTAATTCCGGTGCCGAGGCCAATGAAGGAGCGATAAAATTCAGCAGAAAATTCGGCAAGGGTAGATATGAGTTGATTACTTTTGAGAATTCATTTCACGGCCGGACCCTGGCAACCGTAACCGCGACCGGCCAGAAAAAATACCAGCAGGGTTTTGAGCCTTTGCCCGAAGGTTTTAAGACCGTAAAATTTAATGACCTTACAGCGGTAAAACAGGCAATTACTGAGAAGACCGTTGGCATCATGCTGGAATTAATTCAAGGAGAAGGCGGAGTAAACGTAGCGGATAAAGCATTTGTTTTGGCCTTGCGAAAACTCTGTGATGAGAAGAACCTGCTTCTTATCGTGGATGAAGTGCAGACCGGAGTGGGCAGGACCGGAAAACTTTTTTGTTACCAGCATTATGGAATCACCCCGGATATCATGACCTTAGCCAAGGCTTTAGGCGGGGGGTTACCTATCGGGATGATGGTAGTAAAAAAGGAAATTTCTGATACCTTAGGCCCTGGCATGCATGCTTCGACTTTTGGCGGCGGGCCGGTAATCGCTCGTGCGGCCTTGGCAGTATTACAGGCAATCGATAATGAAAAAATATTATCCAATGCCAATAAGGTCAGTACCTATCTTTTTGGGAAACTTAATGCTTTGAAAGAAAAATACCCGGTAATTAAAGAAGTTAGAGGAATAGGCTTAATGGCCGGAGTAGAATTAGATATCCCGGGAAAAACTATTGTCGAAAAATGCCTGGAAAATGGGTTGTTAATTAATTGTACGCATGATAAAGTATTGCGATTGATGCCTGCTTTAAATGTGACCATAAAGGAAATAGATAAAGCTCTAAATATACTGGAAGAGGCACTAAAATGAATAAAGACCTGGTTTCGATTAAAGATTTAACTAGCAGCCAAATCGAGGGGATTTTTACGCTTACTGACCAGCTCAAAAAAAATAAGCAAAAATTTAGCTCAGTATTGGCGGGAAAAACCCTGGCATTAATCTTTCAGAAGCCTTCTAACCGCACGCGGGTTTCTTTTGATGTGGGGATGTATCAGCTAGGGGGAAATTCCGTGTATCTAGCGCCCAATGAAATTAATTTAGGGGTAAGAGAATCAATTGAAGACGTGGCAAAAACCCTTTCCCGGTATGTCGATGGAATAGTGCTCAGGACTTTTGAGCACAAAAATTGTTTGGAGCTCGCTAAATTTGCCACAGTCCCGGTAATTAATGGCTTATCGGATTTTTCCCATCCTTGCCAAGGTTTGGCGGATATTTATACGATCCGAGAAAAATTAAAAACCGTAAAGGGGAAAACTTTGGCTTATGTAGGAGATGGGAATAATGTCTGCCATTCTTTGCTTTTTGCCGCGGCTAAAACCGGCATGAATATGCAAGTGGCTACTCCTAAAGAATATGAGCCTGATGCTAAAGTTTTGCAGGAATCTCAGAAGATTGCGCAATCAGAAAAAGCCACGATACAATTATTTAATGACCCGCAGAGTGCTGCCTGCGGGGCGGATGTGATCTATACTGATGTCTGGGCGAGCATGGGCCAGGAAGAAGAAGCAGCTAAGAGAAAAGAAATTTTTAAAGATTTTCAGGTGAATAAAAATCTATTGGCAAAAGCGAAGAAAAATTGCCTGATTATGCATTGTTTGCCCGCACATAGAGGAGAAGAAATTAGCGGTGAGGCAATAGATAGCCCTAATTCAATAGTTTTTGATCAGGCAGAAAACAGGATGCATGTGCAGAAGGCGATTTTGATAAAATTATTAAAGAAAGGATAAAGAATAGCATGAAAAAAGTTGTCTTGGCATATTCCGGAGGGTTGGATACCTCGTGTATTGTCAGATGGCTCAAAGAACAGGGGTATGAAATTATTTGTTTTGTCGCTGACTTGGGCCAGGGATTAGGCAAGGGCGAGGATTTAGGCGCCATTGAACAGCGGGCGCTTTCTGCCGGCGCATCCAAGGTTTATATCAAGGACCTGCAGGATGAATTTATTGAGGATTTCTGCCTGCCTGCGTTAAAGGCAAATGCTATATATGAAGGAAAATATTTATTGGCCACAGCTTTAGGCCGGCCATTAATCGCAAAATATCTGGTGCAACTGGCGCATAAAGAAAAAGCTGATGCAATCGCCCATGGCTGTACCGGTAAAGGCAATGACCAAGTGAGATTTGAAGTTACTGCCGGAATACTGGATCCGAGATTAGAGATCATTGCTCCGGTAAGGGTTTGGGAGTTTAAATCACGGGAAGAAGAAATTGAATACGCGAAGATGTTTAATATCCCGATAGATGTAACCAAGAAAAAGCCTTATAGTATTGACAGGAATATTTGGGGGATTAGCATCGAAGCCGGAATTCTGGAGGACTTGGAACAGGAGCCTCCGGAGGACGCCTACATGATTACCAAAAGCCCGACACACCTGGCAAGTTACCCCAAATACGTAGAGATTTATTTTGAAAAAGGCGTGCCGAAAAAAATTGATGGTAAAAGCTATTCCTTAAAAAAATTAATTACCCACTTGAACGAAGTTGGCGGCGCGCATGGGGTAGGTAGAAGTGATTTAGTGGAAAACAGGTTAGTAGGAATTAAATCCCGGGAGATTTACGAGGCCCCGGGTGCCACTATCCTGCATATCGCGCATAAAGAATTAGAGAGCCTGGTGTTAGACAGGGAAGTGGCGCATTTTAAGGAAATTGTCGCTTTAAAATATTCTGAACTGGTTTACTACGGCCTTTGGTATTCGGCTTTAAAAGAGGCCTTAGATAGTTTTGTGGAGGTAACGCAAAAAAACGTTACCGGTTCGATCCGTTTAAAATTGTCCAAAGGAAGCTGTGTAGCTGTGGGCAGAAAGTCAGCTCATTCGCTTTATAAAAAAGAGCTAAGTACCTACGGCAAAGAGGATAAATTCGATCAAAAGCTGGCGGAAGGATTTATTAAGCTTTGGGGGATGCCATACAGGAGATAAAATGTCAAAGAAATTATGGGGTACCAGATTTCCAAAAAAAACCTGCTTACTAACCGATAAATTTACCTCGAGTATTGCTTTTGATAAAAGGTTAGCCAAGTATGATGTCCTCGGTAGTATTGCCCATGCCAGGATGCTGGGAAATAAAAAAATTATCCCCGGTAAGGAGGCTAATCTTATCGTGCAGGGGTTAAATGCCATTTTAAAGGAACTGGAAAAGGGAAAATTTAAGTTTGACCTTGGTGCGGAAGACGTGCATTCGAATATCCAGGATATGCTTTTCAAGAAAATCGGAGCCGCAGCTTTTAAACTGCATACTGCCAGGTCTCGAAACGACCAGATTGCTTTGGATATAAAGATGTATTTAAAGGACGAGGTAAAAGAGCTGGTAGAAATGGCCGCCCTTTTACAAAAGTCAATTTTAAAATTCGCCAAGAATAACCAAAAAATTATTATCCCCGGGTATACGCATTTGCAGATGGCGCAATGTGTGCTCTTGGCACACCATCTCTTGGCTTATTTGGAGAGCCTGGAGAGGGATAAGGCCAGGTTGCTGGATGCTAAAGAAAGAGCAGATGCCATGCCCTTAGGCAGCTGTGCACTTTCCGGGACAAGCCTTCCTATAGATAGGAAAGCAGTAATGAAGGAATTGGGTTTTAAAAAACTTACAGAAAACTCAATTGATAGCGTAAGCGACCGGGATTTTATTATTGAGGTGCTGGCGGACCTGGCGATTCTTTCCGTGCATCTTTCCAGGATGGCCGAAGATTTAATTCTTTGGTCAACTAAAGAATTTAACTTTATCGATATAGATTTTTCTTTCTGTACCGGCTCAAGCATTATGCCGCATAAGAAGAATCCGGATGTCCTGGAACTAATCAGGGGTTCTGTCGGAAAAATCCAGGGGGATTTATCCAGCATCCTGATTTTGATGAAAGGCTTGCCTTTTTCGTATAACCGGGACTTGCAGTTGGATAAGCCACCGCTTTTTGATGCTATTGATACGGTAAAAGATATTTTGGAAATCTTTGTGGTTTTATTCCAGAATATCGTCATCGAAAAAGGGGCAATTGCTGCCAGATTGATGGATGAGTCATTATTTTCCGTTGATGTAGTAGAATACTTAATCAAAAGAGGGGTCTCTTATAGAGAGGCGCATGATATTGTCGGAAAGATGGTCCGGGATTGCCTGGATAAGGGCAAAAAGATCTCCAGCCTTACCAAGGGCGAATTAAAGAAGTATTCGTCAAAGCTGGATCCGGATGTGAAAAATATCTTGTCCGCCTGGCAATCAGTGGATTTAAAAACTTCTTACGGCGGGACTAATTCTGGGCTCGTAGAAAAACAAGTCAGAAACTGGGATAAAAAATTAAATGCACGAATTTAAATACAAAAATAATCAGCTTTACTGCGAAAATATCAAGGTAGAGGATTTGGCGAAGAAATACGGCACTCCGCTGTATATCTACAGCTACCATACCTTAATTGACCATTATCTTAAGCTCAAAAAAGCCTTTAGCTCAATTGATGCGCTGATTTGCTATTCGGTAAAAGCTAATTCTAGCCTGGCAATCCTAAAAGCTTTGGTGGATAAAGGCGCAGGGCTGGATATTGTTTCCGGAGGGGAATTATTCCGCGCGCAAAAAGCCGGCTGCCCTGCGGAAAAAATTGTTTACGCCTCAGTGGGAAAAACCAATCAAGAAATAGAAGAGGCAATCAGGCGCGGGATTCTTTTCTTTAACGTAGAATCCTTAGGCGAACTGGAAAATATTAACCGGATTGCCAAAAAATTAAATAAAGTCACGCGGGTAGCAATCAGAATCAATCCGGATGTAGAGGCAAAGACCCATAAATTCATTACCACGGGTAAAATCACCAATAAATTCGGGATTGACCTGGATAATGCCTATAGAATATTATTACAGCGCAAAAATTTTAGCTTTGTGCGCGTGGCAGGGTTACATATTCATATCGGCTCACAGATTACCGAGAGTGCTCCTTTTGTAGCGGCGATAAAAAAGATTACTGATTTTATCTTGCATTTAAGGCGCATAGGTATTTCTTTGGAGTATTTAAATATCGGCGGGGGATTAGGAATAGTTTATAACCAGGAATCTCCCCAGACTGCCCAGAAATATGCCGACAAAATTTTACCCTTTTTAAGAAAGACCGGCTTAAAAATAATTTTGGAGCCGGGTAGGTTTATAGTAGGAAATGCCGGCATACTGGTAACAAAAGTACTTTATTTAAAATCCACGCCTAAAAAACAATTTGTGATTATAGACGCCGGGATGAACGACCTGATTCGCCCTGCTTTATACGATGCTTATCATCAGATTC